>WJJW01000007.1 GCA_014729455.1 Candidatus Eiseniibacteriota bacterium | reverse complement strand
GGTCGTTCGTGCAGCCAGAGGCCGGTCGTCACGCCCCGTGTGAAATTGAAGCTCCACAGGAGCGCCTCGTAACGGGCCATCTCCGCAAGCGGGATCCTCTCGTTGTCGGTGGGATTCAGACTCTCGGGATACCCGCTTCGCGGCTTGTACAGCGAACGGCGATCGAGCCCCTGGGGAGCGTAATCGCGCATCCTCCCGACGAACCGCTCGATGAACGCGTCGTGGATCTCGTCCTGGTCCCTCGGGTTGAGCCCGTAGGTGATCGGAGCGTCGTCCACCAGGAGGGCCGTCCGTTCGAACGTGAACGCGACGATCGTCATGATGACCGTGCAGAGCCGGATCGAGTCGTCCTCGTCGCTCTCGTCCTTCATCTGCAGGTAGAAGATATGCGTCTGCCCGTTCTCGGAGTCGGGGAAGATGAACGGGACGGCGAGCTTCTCCCGGTCCGACCAGCCGATCCAGCCGCCGATCCCCTGCGGGTCCAGAAAACGGGGATCGGCCGGGTCGGGCACGTCGAGACCGTAGTTCACGTTCCCCACGCGGCTGCCGTAGTACGACGCGTCGCCCGTCCAGCGGAACCGGATCGGCGTGTTCGTCGGCACTTCCACCTGCCACACCGCCCCGTCGGACGGGAACTGGTGGCTCCCCAGGGTCGGCTCGGAGATCCGGACGTTCGGCTGGCTGTCCTTGTCCTGGACGTGGAACACGATGAAGTTGTCGCCCCGCTCCAGGAACGGTTCGGTCGCCCCGGCCTCGTCGATCGCCCGCAGGGCGAAGACCAGAACCGCCGATCCGGTGTCCTGGAGATCGCGGAGGGTGCGCTCCCGCACGCTGCCGTCCACGCGAACCCAGGCGGTTCGATCCCCGGCCCTCAAGCTGTCGAGCAGGACGTTCGGCTTGGCGTACAGCGAGTCGACGATCTCCTCGTCGTCGAAGAACTGCGTCCGGAGCTGGATCAGCTTGTACTCGTAGAAGGCGGGCTCTCTTTCCGGCTGGGAGCTGTCCATGTCCTCGCCTTCCCACTCGATCGAGAAGGTCTTGACGAGGCTGGGTGCCCCCGAAGTGATGCTCGGAAACGTGATCTTCGCCGACGGGGCGATCGTGCGCGCGTTGAAGTAGCGGTGGTCGCTCCTGCTGACCGCGTACTCGTTGTCGACCGCGCGGATGTAGAAGGTGTGCCAGTCGGTGAACACGGCGTCGCTCTCGTCGCCCGGATCGCGCCGGTGGCTGGCCCGCATCCGGAGATCGACGTTGTAGCCGGTCGTGTCCCGCCAGGCCCCCTCGGTGGTCGTGTCGTCCACGGCGTACTCGAAGCGGCGGACCACGCCGTCCTCATCCGATCCGAGCCACTGGAAGCGGACCTTGTAGTCGATCCCGGCGGAATCGGAGGTCGCCGCCCCCGCGGTGATCTGGACCTTCGGTCGAAGGTTCGAGACGCGGGTCCCCTCCTCCTGATCGTCGGGGATCAGCAAGCACCCCGCGGCGAGGAGAAGTGCGATCGAAGCGATCCAACGCAGTCTCATGATTCTGCTCCCTGACCCAACCCCGGATCCTCTATTCCGCCGTCACCGTGAACGGAACCGATCGCGTAGCGGACCGGATCCCGCGTGATTGTCCCCCCTGCTGCCGGTTGTCCTCCGCCACCACGTGAAGGACGTAGGATCCGGGGGTCCAGCTCGTATCGGCGCGGACCGTACTCTCGTAAACGAACCCGTCAGGCAGGCTCCGCCGGTGATGGGCGCGGACGTCGCGTCCGAAGGGGGTGTCCAGCCGGACCCCATACCGGACCCGCTCGCTGTAGAAGGCGTCCTTGTTCTCGACGAGGAACCGGGTCGTGAGCCCCTCCGCCTCCAGCTCCGACCGGGAATAGGTGTCCCCCGGCAGCGGCGTCTGCTGGAAGCTCTCCGTCGAGGTGATGAAGCGCGGCGCGAAATTGACGTAGAAGACGACGGAGTCGGGCGTCCCCTCGGTCCGACCGAGGCGATCGGTCGCCCGAACCATCGCGATGTAGTTGCCGGTCACCAGCCGGTCGAGCCGCGCCGTCTCGCCTCCCGCCAACGAATTCCACGGACTGATGATCGCCCCGGTGACCCTGCGCCACTCCAAATCGGCGATGCTCGGATCTCCGTCGACCGGATCGGGATCGGTGGCGGTCGCGCTGAACTCGACGAACGGGAAGTCCTCGTTGCCGGTCGGAAGGGGAAGCGTGTCCCCGGAGAAGTAGGAAGTGTCTCCCGATACGAAGCAGGTCAACGAGTCGATGCCGTTCGGCGCCAGGCACCGGGTGATCCGGCTGATCGGATCCCGGTTCCAGACGAAGCTGCGGGTCACGGTCCCGCTTCCGGAAAGACCGCCGTCATCGATCGCGCGCACGTCGAAGGCGTAGCGGTCTCCCTGCGGGAACCGATTGAAGAACTCGGGGCCGTAGGTCTGCGCCGTGTCGGCCAGCGTCCGGCCGAGGAACTCCGACTCGACCGGCAGGAGGCGATGGGAGAAGCTCGCGACCCTTCCGACATGGACGACGTTGCCCAGCGGATCGAGCATGACGTCGTCGTCGAATCCGGTCCAGGAGAAGCGGACGCCCCAACCAGTCGGGATCGTGTCGGTCGGGAAGAACGGATCGTCGGAGGTGATCTCCATCGTCTCCCCGTTCGGTCCGAACCCCTGCGCGCGGAGGAACTCCACCCTCGGGGGGGAGTTGTTCCGAGCGCCGAAGAAGATGAAGGCGGGGGTCTCGTCGGTCCTGCCGTCGTCGTCGATCGCGCGGACGTAGAACCGGTGGCCCAGCACCTCCTGGCGCTCTTCGACCGGGAAGGTCAGGAGGCTGTCGGAGCGTCTCGTGTAGCTCCACTCGATCTCTTCCTCGTTGTCGGGAAGCGACTCGGTCACCGCGACCTCGAACCCGACGACCTCCCCGTCGTGATCCGTCCCGGACCAGTGCAGGGCGATGCGGTAGAACGCGGTCTGACTGTCGCCCGGCGCCGAGGTGATGAAGGTCTCGGGCGGCTGATTCCGATCGATCGGGGCCGTGGTCTGGTCCCGGCATCCCCCGAGCCCACCGAGCAGGCCCCACAGGGAAGCGAACAGAACGGTTCCCGCGATCGTAAGCTGGATTCCGCGAAGAAACAGCGCGCCGGAAGGATCATGGCGTGCGGACATCGACTACCCCCATGCCCCAGAACCAACCCCTACCACAACAAGATCGTAGGCCGGGCTCCGAACAAGTGTCAACTTCGGATTCCCCGATCCGGCCGGCTCACGGCGCGGACCGCGGTGCATCGGAGGTCCCCCGCTCCAGGGCGAGCGCAGTGACCGCGTTCAGGGTCGCGTGGAGACGGTCGCTCGGCTCGCCTCCCAGGACCGTGGACGGCCCGTCCCCGAAGCTTCCGTCGACCGCCTGCCGCTCGAGCAGCAGCCGGATCCCCTCCCGATACGCGTACGTGTCTCGCATCCCGGCCGCATGCAGGCAGACCAGGAGCTCTCCGACGATGTCGTTCTTTTGCAGGCGTCCGTAGAACAACGTGTAGAACGGAAGGACGCGCAGCAGGTACGCCTCCGCCTCCTCCGACAGCGAGCGCATCGGCGAGAGGCCGTAGTCGCAGAGGGCGAAGACCTCGTGCGTGAGGTAGTAGACGTCCGCGAGCGTCAGATCGGCCTCCCGCGGCCTCCGCACCAGCATCCCCCTCGAGAGGACCTCCTCGCGATCCAGCCGGATCGGAGAGCCGACGGCCTCGAGGTAGACCGCATAGAGCGCCTGGATCGACGGGGGCGCCCGATCGATCTCGGAGCGCAGCGCTCCCCGGTGGTTCGACATCGCCTCCGCGATCGGGGCCGGGTCCAGGCCGTGGGTCCGGCAACGGTCGGCCAGGATCAGCATCTCGGTGAACGTGTCGGTCCCCTCCGGCAGCTCCAGGATCGCCTGGAGGCGCTGCCGATCGAGAACCCTCTGCAGGCGCGACCGGACCTCTCCCGCGAACCGGGCCCGCTCGGCGTCCGTCGGGGCGAGGCGCCACAGCCGATGCCAGATCTCCGTCTCGAGGGCGAACCGCCGGAACGAACGGACCGTCCCCGCGAACGGGCCGACCCGGACCGTCGCCACCCAGTCCTCCGCTCTCCGGATCGCCTCCTCGATCCCGGCCGGGCCGGCGGAGGCGACGGAGGGCGCGACCGGAACCGAGCCCGGGGCGACCGCAAGACAGGCGAGGACGATCGCTACGATGGCGCGGCGCTTCATGGCGCGAGGGTAGGGGGCGGGTGCCCACCGGTCAACGGGCGCCGGACGAGCGGAGGCCCCCGGCGAACGCCGGGGGCCTCCTACGCGAAGGTTCTCCGAAGCTGGACCCGGAGGTCTTACTTCAGGATGACCATCTTCTTGTTGGACAAGAAGCTGCCGACCTTCATCTGGCTCCAGTAGACGCCCGATCCGACCTTCCGGCCGGCGTCGTCGGTCCCGTCCCAGACGATCGAGTTCGGACCCGCTTCCATCGTACCGTCGACCAGCGTCTTCACCGTCCGACCGCTGACGTCGTAGATCACGATCTCGACCGGTCCGTTCTGGGCCAGCGAGAAGCTGATCGTCGTCTTCGGGTTGAACGGGTTCGGATGGTTCTGGTACAGGCGGTTGACGCGGAGCTGGCTGACGCCGTCCTCGACACCGCTCGGGAACTCCCAGGTGTTCTGGCAGTCGGCCAGCACCTCGGCCGAAGCGAGCTTCGGAATGTTGGCGTACTCGTCAACGCTGAAGCCCCACTTGAGGGCCGCGCCGATCTCCGACAGCGAACCGTCGACGATCGACTCGGTGTCGCGCGGACACCACTCGTCGCTCTGATCGCCGCCGGGACCCTGACGCCGCGTCATGTGGTGCCAGCTGATCCCGTCCAGGACCGTGCGGTAGTTTCCGATCTCACCGGTCGCATCGACCACGATCTGCCCGAAGAAGCCGTCCTTCAACCCGTCCTCGGACTGGAAGTACCGGTTCCCGGTACCGCCGTTCTCGGAGAAGAAGTTGAAGCCGTACAGGTTCGGACAGTAGCTGCCGTACCCGTCGACGTCGGTGTCGGTGCCGAACGGGCCACCGCCGACCGGCAGCCAGCGAACGCAGTAGGACTCGTTCTCCGGCGCGCAGTCGGGATCCTCCACGAAGCCGTGGAAGGCGTTGCACAGCAGCGTGGCGCCGAGCGTGTTGTTCAGGAACGCGATCCCGAAGACGCTTCCGCCCTCGGGAGAACCGCCGGGCATCTCGAGAAGCTCGCCGGTCTTGTCGCCGTTCATCATGAAGAGCTGGCGATTGACGTTCGCCTGGCAGTCGGGCGAGGTCAGCCACTGCTCGAACAGCTCGAAGTCCTCGTCCTGCATCGATCCGTCACCGAGCGTGCCGTTGTTGAGCAGGATCGCCCGATAACCGAGGAGCTGGTTCACCGTCATCCCGTTGTTCGACCCGGCGGCAACGCCTCGCGCGAACGGAGCGTTCCAGTTCGAGGAGGCGTCCCAGTAGTCGTAGCGATCCCAGTTGCGGTTCTTCGGGATCTCGCAGCCCTCCTCGACGATGCACGGATCCAGACCGTTCAGGACGGTCCGGAGCGCATTCTCGATGTAGAACTGGCCACCCCGGTTGTACGCGTCGATGAACAGGGTCGCCGGCTGATAGACGCAGAAGTCGAAGCCGGCCCCGCCGCAGTTGGGAACGTTCGCCGTCCGCAGACCCGGAAGGATCTCGAACTCGCGATAGAACCCACCGGTGGTGTCGGGCAGGTAGTAGAAGGTGTTCGGCGTGTCCACGAAGTACGAAGTCACGAAGTACTCGATCCTCGTACCCGGCAGGAAGATGTCGTCGGGGAACATGTCGTTCTCGTAGTTCCCCTCTCCGGCGAAGTCGTCGTCCCCCTCGCCGAAGTAGGTGCAGAACTGGTTCCGCGTCACGACGAATCCGAGCTGCACCGAGTCCATGAGACCCCAGGTGAACTGCGGATTGACCGGACGATCGATGTTCCGGCCGTCGGCGACGCGATCCTTCCACTCCTTGTACTTCGTCGGGACGCCGTCTTCCACGTCCGCCTGGAACGGCGCACGCTTGGCGACGCGCCACCACATCTTCGCGTTCCACCGGTTGTTCGGGTCGTTGCCCGGCTGCGGGCCGCTGACGACCAGCGAGTCGAGGCACTCGTCCGGCTCCACGCCGTACTCCTGATCCCGGCTGTCATCGTAGGTGACGTTCGCCGGTCCGGGAGCGCGCGGATCGAAGTCGTTGACGGGGAAGCTGCCGACGTCGTGGAACTCTCCGCCGGTCACGAAGCTGATCTGCGGCGCCCGGGCCGGGGGCTCGGTCACGCCGACGACGACGTTGTCAAACAACGGGGTCTTGTTCGTGATCCCGCTGCAGTCCGCGATCGTGAAGGCATCGCAGTCTGCGTACATCTGGAGCAGCGGCTTGACGCCGAGCGCGTCGGCCGGGACCTGCTTGTCTCCGTCGACGCTCGTGGCTCCGTAGCGGAAGATCGCACAGATCGGATCGTCCCCGAAGGAGTTCCAGGCCTCCTGGCCGTAGGCGTCGGGCGACCAGTCCTGGGCGCCGGTGATCTCGCAGGTCCACGGGTAGTAGTACCAGCGGCCGCAGGCGAACACGCCGTTGACCCGCGGCATCTCGGCATAGAGCGTGAACTCCATGAAGATGTCCTTCAGGTCGTTGTTGCCGAACCAGACCGTCGGCCCGATCAGGGTCGTCTTCTGGCCGACCGGATGGACGCCCGCATCGCCGTCGCCGGCGTGGAGCTCGAGAACGTTCCCCTCGAGCCGGCATCCGCACGGATCGAGGATCGTGTAGTCGAAGACGTCGGCGAGGCCGGCGAAGCTGCCGATCGGGTTGCACGAGCCGGGCGTCCAGTTCTCCGTGGTCCCGGTCTCGAAGTCGTACGAGGCGTTGATTCCGTTTCCGGTGATTACGATGTCGTCGGCCCCGAACGGACCGTATTCGGTCGGGAAGTCACAGTCCTCGTCCGACCAGAATCCGTCCGAGAAGAACTCGAAGATGAACCGGATCTCGGAGTCCGGTCCCTGGGCGATCTCACCCGCCGTCACGGTGCGGTTGTACTGCGCCGGTGCGGTGGGGTGCCCGATCGAGTCGGTGAAGGTCCCCTTGTCCCAGGCCGTGTTGTTGGCGCACTCGCCCTCGGGATAGGGGTTGAGAAGCAGCTCGGTGTTGTCCTGGCGCTGCAGGTAGAGCTGCGAGCCGTCGAAGCACGGCTCCGAGTAGGCCCAGTAGTCGAACGCGATGGTCACGTCCCCGTCCGTGTAGGTGTACGCCGGGGAGGTGATCCGCTGGCACCACTCGTTGGCGTAGCCCGCGCCGCACTCCCAGCAGAGGTCGTCCGCGGTCGGCTGATCGGCGCCGACCCAGAGGCTGTACGCGCCGTTGATGACCGGCGAATCGACGCCGCCCAGATCCAGGTTCTCGTCGATCACCTGGAAATACTCGTCGATCTGCTCGGTCTCATCGACCGCGTACCAGCCCTCCCCACCGTCGAGGTAGGGCGGTTCGTCCTGCGGCAGGCCGCTCTCGAACGTGTAGAGCGCGTCGTCTCTGCTCTCGAACTCACTGGCGTAGTATTCGCCATCGATCAAGGTGAACCCGCCCCACCAGGCCGTATCCGGCTCCTGGCGCAGGTCCCAGCTGTTGTCGATCCTGAAGGGCCGATCTTCGGTGTCCACCCCGACCGGCGAACGCTGCGACATCGGGAGAATTTCGTTCTCCTGGTTGATCGCGTACGCCGCCGTGGTGGCAACGAACAAGAGCCCGATCAGGATGGGAAGAGTTTTCCGCATGGTTAACGAGCCTCCGTCTCTCCTAGTTTGCTCCAGCTCTTCCCCGACCTCTCGCTGCGTTGGGAAGCCGGGCTGCTGGAGCCCCATCAAAACTCGAAATCGGATTCATCATCGGACCGGTGTGGGGAGCGGGTATGGCGCCGTCGGGCGCCCATCGCGACCTTGCGGACCTCCGGCTCCTCTGTCCGATGGAATCGGTTCGGCATCACCTCCCCTGGTGCGTTCCTGGCGAAAGAGCCCTCGCCGGAATCGACCACTTCATTCCCGGACACCAGATCCGCGGGATACGCCACACGCCCCGCGAACGCGCTCGGTTGCAAGCCTCACGGAACCCCAGCCTACGCAGGCGCTCCGACGAGCGTGGATAAGGGGGACCTTGTCCGCCACGAGAAGTCAAACCTGCGATGTCCTCGAGCCCCAATCGGTAGGTCAGCCTGATGGGGAGTATAGGAGGGGCCCCCTCGACTGTCAATAGAACGCCGAGGCGGCAGCCGCCTACTCCTCCGGTGGTTCCGCCCGATCCACCCCGAGACGGCGAAGGGTCTCCCACTCCACTCTCCAGAGCGGAACGGCATGCTCCTCCGCACAGGCCGATAAATCGTCGAATTCGACGATCGGCCGTTCCCTCCCTCCGGGCCGGGACCACTTCACCCGGACCGGACCGTAGGGGGTCTCGACCGTCTCGAACCACCGTTCGAGCGTGCGGCGCTCTTCCCGCCGGATCCGGAGGCCGAGGGTCGATCCTTCGCGCAAGAGGATCGTGCCGAGCTCCTCCTCCCGCTCCGGCGCACAGAGGACGGAGAACAAGGTCCCCTGCCTCCCCTTCTTCATCAGGACCGGGACGCGGATCACGTCGAGCGCCCCGGCGGCGAAGAGCTGTTCGGCCAGCCGTGCGGCCAGCCGCGGATCCAGATCGTCGATGTTCGTCTCGAGGATCGACACCTGCGCGTCCGGTCCGCCCTCGCCGCCCCCCTGCGTCCCGCGCAGGAGTCGAACGATGTTCGCCCGATCGGGTGCCGATCGGGTTCCCGCTCCCGTCCCGATCCGGGCGAGCGCCATCCCGGGCGGGGGACCGAACCGATCGACCAGGCCGGAGAGGAGCAGCGCCCCGGTCGGGGTCGTCCACTCCCCTTCGAGCGGAATCCACCGGATCGGGCACCCCTCCAGGAGCCGCAACGTCGCCGGAGCGGGGACCGGCAGGAGGCCGTGGGCCGTCTCGACCTCGCCCCGGGTCAGAGGGATCGGCCCGGCATGGAGCCGCGTGATCCCCAGGCCGTCCAACCCGGCCACCGACAGGACGATGTCGGCGATCGCATCGTCCCCGCCGAGCTCGTGGAAGTGGACCTCCTCGGGATCGCTGCCGTGGATCCTCGCCTCGACCCGCGCGAGTCGACCGAACAGCGCGAGGCTGCGCTCCTTCACCGGCGCGGAGAGGCCGGAGCGGTCGATCAGCGCGCGGATCGTCCTCCACGGGCGAGCGGGAGTCTGCGCCCCCGGCTCCACCAGGATCCCGACCCCCCGGATCCCGTGGCGGAACCGCTCCTCGATCCGGACGTCGACCCCGTCGAGCGGGAGGGCGCGGAGCGTCGCGTACATCTCCTCCTCCGGCCAGCCCGCGTCGAGCAGCGCCCCGACCATCATGTCGCCGGAAAGCCCGGTCCAGAGATCGAGGTAGGCGATCATCGGTTCCTCCTCTTCGTCGAAACGATGCCGCCGCTCGGCTCGAGCCGCGGTCGGAGATCGCGCCAGATCCGCGCGGCGATCTTCTCCGGGGGATCGATCGCCCGGAGCCGCCGGATCCGATCCGGTTCCGCGGCCGAGATGGTCCGGTAGGCGCGGCGCACCCGTTCATGGAACGCCAGGGTTTCGGCCTCCAGACGGTCGAGCCGCCGGCCGGTCGCGCGGATC
>WJJW01000351.1 GCA_014729455.1 Candidatus Eiseniibacteriota bacterium | reverse complement strand
GTGGGACACGTTCCAGAACCGCTGGGCGGTCGGACCCGACGGAAGGGTCTACGCGGCCCTCGACTTCCACGGGTACCGGATCCACGTCTGGAAGCCGGATGGAACGCTCGACCGGATCATCGAGCGGAAGCACGAGTCGCACGAGCGCACCGATGAGGAGATCGAGGAGATGCGCCGGATCTACACGGCGTTCACGCGGCAGGCGCCGAACTCCGAGCTGAAGATGGAGGACCGCGACAAGGACATCACCTCCTTCTGGGTCCGGGACGACGGGACCCTCTGGGTCCTCCCGAGCCCCGGAGCGCGAGCGGCGGGGGAGGGCGTGATCGGCACATTCGACGTCTTCGACCCGCAGGGCCGCTTCGTCCAGACCGTCGTCCTCGAGGGGGAAGGCTCCCCCCGGGAGGACGGTTACTTCTTCTTCGGCGACCGCCTGTACGTCGTCACCGACCTGCTCGAGGCGGCGATGGCGGCCCAGGGGGGCGGCGATGCCGAGGAGGAGGTGCTCGAGGAGGAACCGGAGCCGATGGGGGTGATCGCCTATCGCCTCGACGGTTCCGCGCTCGATCTCGATTGATCGGCGAGGGGCCTGGGCGCCCCGCGGGCGCCGTCCCTCCCGGCCGGCGACGGCCACCGGGGAGGTCTGCATGTCGTTCTGCTGTTCGCCCCGTCCGCTGACACGGAACGGGTGTCTCCGATTCCCGGAAGAGCCGGGATCTGGCCTCGGGGCTGTCCTGCTGGCGCTCTTCCTCGCCAGCCTCGTCTCCGTCTCCGGCTGCGGATCGGGGGGACAGGCGGGAGACGAGGACGCGGCCGATTCCGCCACCGTCGCCTCGGGCGAGGAGAGCCCGGAGGGCGAGGCCGAGGAGGAGGCCGGCGAGAAGAAGAAAGAGCGGGAGAAGACGACCTCGGTCCACGCGGTCCGGGTCGCCCGGGCCGACCTGGTCGTGCCGATCGTGGCCGAAGGGAAGATCCGCGCCCGCAGCTCGGCCGAGATCCGGGCCGAGATCGGCGGCAGGATCGATCAGGTCGCCGTCGAGGAAGGAAGCCGGGTCGCGCGCGGGCAGCTCCTCGTTCGGCTTGACGGCCGGGAGTACGAGGTGGCGATCGCGGAGGCCCGCTCCCGCTACCTCGAGGCGCTCAGCCGGCTGATGATCGAGGAGGAGGACCTCACGGCGACCGGGGCGGGGTCCGAGATCGAGGAGCGGCTGGTCGAGCTGTGGAACCGCGAGCGCGACGGCGAGATCAGCCGTGAGGAGCGACTGGAGAGGGAGCGCGAGATCGAGGTCGAGGCGCTCCGGAAAGGGACGTTCCGCCGGGACCTGGTCGAAGCCCGCACCGGTCTCGCCGCTGCGCGGGCCGATGAGGAGCGGGGCCGGCTGAACCTCGAGCGGACGCAGATCCGGGCTCCGTTCGCCGGCGTCGTCCAGGGACTGGACGCGGATCCCGGGGAGCGGGTGGCCGCCGGAGAGGTCCTCTGCACGATCGTCGACGACCGCCACATCGAGGCGGAGGTCGGCGTTCTCGAATCGGACCTGCGCGGGCTGGAGGTGGGGCGCCCCGCCTTCCTCGCCGTTCCGGCGCTGGAGGAGACCCTGCAGGTGGCGATCGACGTCATCAGCCCCACGATCGATCCCGAGAGCCGGACCTGCAGCGTGCTTCTCCGGTTCGACAACGAGGGCGGACGGATCCGGCCCGGGATGTTCGTTCGTGCTTCGATCGCCGGCCGCACCTTCGAGGACCGCCTGCTGGCGCCGCGCGAGGCGATCCTCACGCGCGAGGGACGGCCGCTCCTCTTCCGCGTGGAGGACGACCGGGCGAAGTGGGTCTACGTCGCCCTCGGACCGGGCAACGATACGACCGTCGAGATCGCCCGCGTGATCCAGGGCGGGCCGCTGGAGGCGGGCGCCTCCGTGGTCGTGAGCAACCACCTCACGCTGACCGACGACGCGAAGATCAAGGTCCGCGGAACCCGGGAAATCGACGATCCGTGGATCCGCCTCCAAGCGGAGGAGTGACTTGCTCCGGACCCTGATCGAGCGGCCGATCGCGGTCAGCATGCTCTTCCTCGCGCTGGTCCTGATCGGGGTCCTCAGCTTCGACCGCCTGCCGGTCGATCTCCTCCCCGGGATCGTCTATCCCCGTCTGACCGTCGTCACGACGTACGAGGAGATCCCCGCCGAGGACGTGGAGCGGCTGGTCACCCGGCCGCTCGAAGAGGTCGTCACCGCCCTGACCGGCGTGCGCCGCGTCGTTTCCCGCAGCCGGGAAGGGGTCTCGATGATCACCGTCGAGTACGAGTGGGGCACGCAGATGGACTTCGCCAACCTCCACCTGCGCGAAGCGATCGATCGCGTGGCGTTCCGCGAGGATTTCCCGGAGGAGGCCGAACGCCCCTTGATCCTGCGTTGGGATCCGACGTCGCGCCCGATCAGCATCCTCGTGCTGCAGGGGGAGGGGGATCTGCGCGAGCGGACCGAATTCGCCCGCGAGGTCGTGAAGCCGGCCCTCGAGCAGGTCGATGGGGTCAGCCAGGCCGAGGTCGTGGGGGGGGCCGAACGGGAGATCCTCGTCCAGCCCGATCCGGCGAAGCTGGCGATCTATTCCATCGATCTGGAGGCGATCCGACAGGCGCTGGCCTTCTCCAACGTCTCGTTCCCCGGAGGGAAGATCCGCCGCGGGCCGCTCCACCTGAGCCTCCGGATCGCCGGCGAGTACGAGTCGCTGGAGCAGATCCGCGCCACGGAGATCGAGCGGGAGACCGGGGCGTCGATCCGCGTCGAGGACGTCGCCCGGGTCCTCGATACCGTCAAGAAGCCCGAAGGGGTCACGCTGCTCGGCGGCGAGCCGGTCGTGTCGATCCTCCTCTACAAGGAGCCCGAGGCGAACACGATCCAGGTCTCCGAGCGGGTCGAGGAGGCGCTGGCGGTGGTCGAGGAGGATTACGGCGGAGTCGGGCACCGGTTCGTCTACCGGGATGCCGAGTACGTCCGCGCCTCCTTTTCGGGCCTGGTGCAGTCGATCCTCCTCGGTGCCGGCCTCGCGTTCCTGGTGCTGATCTTCTTCCTGCGGGATCTGCGCAGCCCGATCGTGGTCGGTCTGTCCATCCCGATCTCGATCCTGATCACCTTCGGTCTGCTCTACTTCGGGAAGGTGAAGCTGAACCTGATGAGCCTCGGTGGGATCTCCCTGGCGACCGGGATGCTCGTCGACAACG
>WJJW01000350.1 GCA_014729455.1 Candidatus Eiseniibacteriota bacterium | reverse complement strand
GCTCTTGTAGGAGCAGAGCTCGCTGTAGGCGACGTCGATCAGGAACGCCTCGGCGACGGTCGGGTCCCGCTCGAGCCGTCGGGCCAGCGCGACGATCTCCTCTCCAGCGACGCGCAGGCCGTGCCGGCGCAGATCTTCCCGCGTTCGTTCCCCTGGGACGTCGAGGCACCGGATTGATTCGATCATTCGCGCCCCCAGTCGACGGCGAGCGCGACGTCGAAGATCTCCGGGACGCGGACCAGGAAGCGATCGAGATCGAAGATCGCATCGAGCCGGTCGTCGTCGATCGCCCGCGCCACTTCGGGATCGGCGCGCAGGCGGTCGCGGAACGATCCGCCTTCCTCCCACGTCGCCATCGCGTGCGTTTGCACGATCCGGTAAGCCCTCTCTCGATCCCCCAGCGCGTCGGTCAGCGCGAGCAGGACCTTCTGCGAGAAGATCAGGCCGCCCGTCCGCTCCAGATTGGCGCGCATCGCGTCGGGGCGGACCACGAGACCGTCCAGCACGAAACGCATCCGGTCGATCATGTAGTCGAGGAGGATGCACGAGTCGGCCAGCGTGATCCGCTCCACCGAGGAGTGGCTGATGTCGCGCTCGTGCCAGAGGGCGACGTTCTCGAGTCCGGTCGCGGCGTAGCCGCGCATCAGGCGCGCCAGGCCGGAGATCCGTTCGCAAAGGATCGGATTGCGTTTGTGCGGCATCGACGAGGAGCCTTTCTGCCCCTTCCCGAACGGTTCCTGCACTTCGCGAACCTCCGTCCGCTGCAGGTGGCGGATCTCGACGGCGATCCGCTCGCACGTCGCGGCCGCGCCGGCCAGAACGTTGAGCAGATGGGCGTGTCGATCCCGCGGCACGACCTGGGTCGCGACCGTTTCCGGTTCGAGCCCGAGTCGTGCCAGCACCTTCCGCTCGATCGCCGGCGACAGGTGCGCTCCGGTCCCGACCGCGCCCGACAGCTTTCCACGGCGGATGGTCTCATGGGCCCGTTCGATCCGCTCGGCCTGCCGGTGCGCCTCGGCGAACCAGCCGAGCGCCTTCAGACCGAAGGTGATCGGTTCGGCGTGCACGCCGTGCGTGCGCCCGACCATCACGACGTCCCGGTGCGTGACCGCCATCCTCCGGAGGATCGCGCCGAGCGCTTCCCAGTCCCGGCGCAGCAGGGCGACCGCGCGATCCAGCAGGACCGCCTGCGCGGTGTCGACGAGATCCGAGGAGGTCATCCCCCAGTGCAGCCACTTCCGCTCCGGCCCCAGCCGCTCGGAGATGCTGGTCAGGAAGGCGATCACGTCGTGGTGGAGGGTCGCTTCGAGCTCGTCGATCCGCTCGATGCGGATCTCCGCGCGCCCGCGCACCGCCGCGGCGGTCCCCGACGGGGCGATCCCCACCTCTTCCAGCGTCTCCAGATGCGCGAGCTCCACCTCGAGCCAGACCTGGAACCGATGCGAATCGCTGAAGAGGGCGCCCATCCGTTCGCGCGTGTAGCGCGGGATCATCCGGTCTCCTCCCGTTGGGGATGCGCCTCGAGCGTCAGCTCGATCTCGCGCCCGCGCCCCTCGCGTTCGATCTTCAAGGTGATCCGGTCCCCTACCGCGGCGCCGAAGATGAGCCTCTGCGCCTGCGCGGTCTTCCAGACCGGCTCCCCGTTCACCTCGCGGATGATGTCCCCCACCTCGATCCCGGCCCGGTGCGCCGGGCTGTTCTCCTCCAGCTCCCAGACGATCAATCCGCGCGGATTCTGGATGCTGTAGTACGCGGCGATGTACGGGGAGATCTCCCGCACCCGGATCCCGATCCATACCTGCCGCACCTCGCCGTACTGGAGGATCTCCCGGACCACGCGGATCGCCACGTCGATCGGGATCGCGAAGCCGATCCCGAGCGATCCGCCCGACTCGGTGAAGATGAAGGTGTTGATTCCGATCACCTCGCCGTCGGCGTTGACCAGCGGGCCTCCCGAGTTGCCCGGATTGATCGCCGCGTCGGTCTGGATCATGTTCTTGTAGATCCCCGCGGTGTTCCCCGACGGCTTGATGTCGCGGTTCACCGCGCTGATCACGCCGACGGTGACGGTGGGCTGGTAGTCGTTGAGCAGGAAGCCGAACGGATTGCCGAGGGCCACCACCCACTCCCCGACGAGGATCTCCTCGGAGCTGCCCAGCCGCGCGACCGGAAGCGGCTCCTGGGGATCCTCCCCTTCGATCCGGAGCACCGCCAGGTCGTAGTTCGGATCGGAGCCGATCAGGCGGGCGTCGAAGGTCCGCCCGTCCGAGAGCGTCACCTTGATCTGCTCGGCGGCATGGACGACGTGCTCGTTGGTGAGGATCACCCCGGCGCGGTCGATCAGGAAGCCGCTGCCGAGGCTGGGGACCCGTTCCCGGTAGATCGGACCGGGCAGGTACCGGTCGAAGAAGGATCCGAACGGATCGAGCCGGGACCGTCCGCGCACGTAGCGGGTCTGGACGACGCTGATCGAGACGACCGCGGGGCCGGTCCGCTCGGCGGCGGTGACGATCGCGTTGCGGCGGCCGCGGGTGAGCGAGACGGCCGGATCCTGTTCGGGATCTTCGATCACGGGGGCGGACCGCGCTTCATCGGCATCATCCGTCCCGTCCGGGGCCGGCTCGGCCGCGACCTCGGTGGAGCCCGCCTCCGCCAGCACCGGGAGCGGATCCACGGCCCGCTCCTCCGGCTCGGACCGGCCCCCGAAGATCGACCATGCGATCGCGCCGCCGATCAGGCCGACCAGGAACAACGAGAGCGGGATCCAGCGTCGTGCGGCTCCCGTGGTCCCTCCGAACCGTGCCTCTCGATTCTCCATGCGCGCTCCCACCCCGCCGAAAGACGGGAGGATAGCACACCGTCCCAGGGGGCGAAACGGCCGCGCGTTGCATCCTGCCCGATCGCCGCGCATTCCGCCTTCGCCTCCCGCGCCGGAGTCCCGTAACCGACGGTTCTCCGGTCGCTCCTCGGGGAACGATTCTGGTTACCGGTTCCGGTCATGAAGCGCTGGATTCCGTGGTTGGTGCTGGCCGCGGGCGCGGCGGCGGATCCCGCCGGGGCGACGCGTGGCGTGGAGAATTACCCGAAAGTCCTCGAGTATTCGTACGGGATCAACGAGCTCCCGGACGGAGAGCAGGAGATGCTCTCCTGGTACGACGTGCTCATCTGCATGGATCGGCCCGAGACGATCGCCTCCCTCCGGGAGGACAACGCCGATCAGCGATTCCTCTGGCAGCTGATGCCGCAGTACGTCGACCCGATGCCATCGGGAGGGGAACCGTGGTGGATGCCGGACACCCTCTGGAGCATCCGCCGGTTGATGACGGTCTACGCCCATGAAAACGACTGGTACATGAAGGACGTCGGCGGAGAACCGGTCTGGGACGGGACCCACTACCTCCTCAACTGGACCCGCCACTGCCCGGTCGGCACGTTCGGGAGCGCGAAGGGGCTGCGGGCGGCCGAGTGGATGGCGAGTGTGGCGCTGCCGACGATCGCCCTTTCGGGCCGCTACTGGGATCCGTGGAGCTGGGACTCCCAGACGGCGTACAACGGGTTCATCTTCGAGATCTTCGCCGACTGCCTCGGGTCCTACGACTGGAGCAACTACGAGGATGCCGATCCGGACGGGGACGGGGAGGCCGAAGGGGTCTACCACGGGTGCACGAGCGGCGGCGATCAGGATCCGCTCAGCCTGCTCCTCCGGGAGGAGAACGAGGTCTTCCGCGACCGGTTGTGGGCGGCGTTCCCCGACGACTTCGTGTTCCTGATCAACGAGAACAACTCCTACATCGGGCCGGCCTGGATCGACGAGTTCTCCGGCATGAAGCTGGAGAACTGGATGCGGGAGTGGACACCGGTCTGGCACGACTGGTGGGACTGGTTCTACGGGCTGACCCCGCCCTGGAGTCAGGAGAACTGGGGGGCCGGCTACGCCTGGGCGGAATCGGAGCTCGGCAAGGCGGTCCCGGACGACCGCAAGGGGTGGGATGTCTCCTTCATCCAGGTCTGGCATCGCAGCGGCGTGGCGGAGGCGGAGAACCTCCGGCAGGTGCGCTGGGGGCTCGGCACCTCGATGCTCGGCGATGGTTACTTCTGCTACACCGCCGATCAGCGACATCCCCTCTGGATCGACGAGTTCGACTACGACTTCGGCGCTCCGCTCGCCGGTTTCCATCGCGAGCTGTACGGATCCGACACGCTGTTCGTCCGGTTCTTCGACGAAGGGATGGTCGAGGTCAATCCGTACGACCGGACCGTCAACGGGGTCGCCTCCCGAGACAGCCGGTTCAGCTTCTGGCTCCCGGTGGAGGACCTCTCCGCCGAGACGGAGGCCGAGCACGCCGTGCGCGTCCGCTGGACCGCTCCCGTCGGCGAGCATCATCAGGCCGACGGCTACGAACTCCGGTACGCGACCGTGCCGATCACGATCGAAGGCTGGGACGACGCGACGCCCTACGCCGGCAATCCCGTGTCCGCACCGCCGGGGTCCCCCGTCTCCGTCCTGGTCGACGGGCTCAACGGCGGGCAGACCTACTACTTCGCCACCCGCACCCGGACACGCGGCCGTCTGGAGCCGCTCCTCGGAAACCAGGCGGAAACGATGCTGGGCGAGGAGCAGGACACGGTTCCGCCCGGCACGATCCATGGTCTGCAGGTGCTCGCGCGCGGGGAAACGTGGCTGGATCTCTCCTGGACGGCGACGGGGGACGACGGCGACTGGGGACGGGCGACCGACCAGTTCCTCCGCTTCCTGGCCGACGATCTCCTCGAAGACGAGAGCGACTGGATGCGCGGGCAGCAGGCCGACGGTCTGCCTCCGCCCGCCCCGCCAGGATCGGCCGAGGAGTTCCGGCTCGAGGGGCTCGAGCCGGGCACCGAGTACGGGATC
>WJJW01000349.1 GCA_014729455.1 Candidatus Eiseniibacteriota bacterium | reverse complement strand
CTCCCGGTCGAGGTCCCGGAGTGCGGCGTACATGCGTTCCGTTGCGAGATCGCAGGCGTCCCCTTCGCTGTGGCAGGTCAGACAGGCCGATCCCTCGAACGGCTGGAGCCGGTCCGCGAGCAAATCCCGGATCGTCACGTTCTCCACCGGATCGCCCGCCGCGAGGTCGAGCTGCAGGAGCAGCGCGTCCCCCGCCGCGACCGGATTGCCGGCGAGCCCCTCGATCCCGAGCGTCGCCTGGAGGGGACCGCTCGTGCCGACCCGCGGCACGTCCGGTTCCACGAGTCGATCGCCCGGCCGGACGGTGGCGTCGAGGACGATCGGATCGATCCCGGCCCCCTCGATCTCCACTCGGTGCTCGAGGCCCGGATCCTCCGCCTCGGTGTGCGGACGGATCACCACCCGCCAGCTCGCCATGACCGGTGTATCGGGTTCCAGGAGGTCGATCTCCGCGAGAAACGGTGAGGGATCCACGATCTCCCCCACCCCGAGAAACGGCGCCGATCCGCTGTGGAACAGCTCCGGCGTGGGATGGACGATCTCGTGGTGATCGTGGCAGACCGTGCACTCGGCGACCTCCATCGCTTCGAAGATCTCCTCTTTCGGAGAGGCGCGGAAGAGCGTCGCCTCGCGGCCGTGGCATTGCCCGCAGACATTGGCGACCGACTGGACCCCCGGCGGCGTGGCCCCGTGGTTTCCGTGGCAGTCGTTGCAGGCGGGCGCCGCGAGATCGCCACGTTCGAGGAGCGCCGCGGCGTGCATGCTCTTCATGTACGCCGCGAGCTGCGTGGTCGGGACCCCGTATGGCTCCATCATCTCCGCGTCGGAGTGACACTCCGCGCACGTCGTCGGGACGTTCGCCGCATAGACCGGCGACTCCGGCGAGGAGACCGGCCGGATGCCGTGGGTTCCGTGGCAATCCGTGCAGGTCGCCGGCGTCGGATCACCGGCCTCGTTGCGGATCCCGTGCACGCTCGTGCGGTACTCGGCAAGCTGGTCCACGCGCGCCTGGGGATCGAACCGCTTCATGAAGTCCGCATCCGAATGGCAGCGCGCGCAGAATCGGGCGACCTCGAGGCGATCCGGAACGGGACGGAAACCGGCGCCCGGGTCCATCGCCGCACCGGGATCGTCGGCCAGGTCGGGCGAGGGATCCCCGCCGTGGCATCCCACGCAGCCGAGCCCCGCCTCCTGGTGGACGTCGTACGCCCACGCCGCGACCGCCTCGACCATCTCCCCGTCGAGCTGACCGTGGCACGCGATGCAGGACGAGGCTTCTCTGGTCTGGGCAAGCCCCGTGCCGGCGGTGAACGGGAAGGAGAGGAGCAAGAGCCAGACGAACCAGGAGATGGACCGGTGGTGGACCGTCATCGTTCCTCCCTCCCGCTGTCGGCTCCCCTTCCGGCGAGCCAGGGAACCAGAAACAGGACCGCGGCCGCCGCGGCCGGCACCCAGCTGTGGTATCCGAGAACGGTCAGGAGAACGATATACAGGATCCCGGCGACCCCGACGATCGTGAATCCCGGAGACCGGCCGACCCGGACGACTCCTCGGTCCAGGAACGGCACGAGAAACGCGAGCAGGCCGATCGCGCCGAAACCGAGGATCGCGATCGCCTCGTTTTCGATGCCGACGATCTCCCCTCCCGGAACGTACTTCAACGTCTGGAACATGAACATGAAGTACCACTCCGGCTTGATGTTCGCCGGAGCAGGCGCGAACGGGTCGGCCTTCTCCCCGAGCTCCCAGGGAAACAGGGCGGCGAGCGCCGCCAGGACTGCCAGCGCGATGGTCCAGCCGAAGAGATCTCGGAGGAGGAAGTCCGGGACGAACGGCATCCGGCGGCGGGCGCCGCCCTTCCGCTCCTCCGCCGGCGTGACGCTCATGCCGTGCCGCTGCACAAGCCAGAGATGCAGGCCGAGCAGCGCGACCGTGATCGCGGGCAGGATCGCGACGTGCCATCCGTAGAACCGCGACAGGGTGCCGCCCGTCACGTGGTCTCCGCCTCGGAGGAACCGAAGCACGAACTCCCCGACCAGGGGGACCGATCCGGCGATGTCGGTTCCGACACGGGTCGCGAAGTAGGCGAGCTTGTTCCAGGGAAGCAGATAGCCCGAGAACCCGAAACCGAGCGCCAAGATGAGCAGCACGAAGCCGCTCAACCAGGTCAGCTCGCGGGGCCGCCGGTACGCCTTCAGGAAGAAGACGGAGAACAGGTGGACGAAGGCCGCACCGACCATCAGGTTCGCCGACCAGGAGTGGATCGAGCGGATCAGCCAACCGAACGGAACCTGGGTCACGATGAATTGGACCGACTCGTAGGCTTCCTCGCTCGAGGGCCGGTAGTACAGCATCAGCAGGATCCCCGTGGCGACCTGCACGAGGAAGAAGAACAGCGTCATGCCGCCGAAGTAGTACCAGGGGCTGTGGCGGTGAACCGGAACGGTCTTCTCCTCCGCCATGCGTCGGACCCCTTCCAGTCCGATCCGATCGTCGAGCCATCCTCCGATCCCGCGAAACGCCATCCGGCCCCTCCTCCGTCGGGTCGATCTCCTAGCTTCGGCTCACGAAAATCTCATCGCCTTCCACCTGCACGGTGTACCGCTCGAGCGGTTTCGGCGGGGGTCCGGCGACGTTGCGGCCGTTCATGTCGTACCAGCCGTTGTGGCAGGCGCACCAGATCCGCTTGGACGGCTCATGGAACTGGACGGTGCACTCGAGGTGCGTGCAGGTCGCGGCGAATGCGCGATACTCGCCGTCGGGAGAACGGATCAGGATCCCGGCCTCCGATCCGAACGGAAAGATCTTCGCCGGGCTCTGCTCCAGCTCGGAGACCTTGGCGGCGAGGACGCGGTTGCTCGCCGCTTCCGGAACCTCGGGGGGGCTCAAGTACCGGACGATCGGGTAGACGACCGCGGTCGCCAGCCCCACGACGGAAACCCCGAGCAGTCGATCGAGGAACCGTCTTCGCGGCATCTGTCGCGTATCCGAGCGGCGAATCTCCTGCATGCGATCCCCTCCAGCGGACGCCCTCGGGATGGGATGTCCGTGCGTCTCCTCAGCCCCCGCTCCCCTTCAAGAAGCGCTTCTCCGAATAAAAGGTCAGGCGCGTCTTCGGCTCCTCCTCCCCCATCGGCGCATGCTCGTAGTGGAGCTGAACCTGCAGATCGGTCGTCACCTCCGCTCCGATCGGGAACGCGAAGCGCTCCACCCTCGTCTCGTCCGGCTGAATCCGCGAATCGGACTCCAGCCGGACACCGGCCGCGAAGTACCCGCTGTCGTGGACGATCCGATCGCCCTCCTCGTCGAGGAAGAACTTGCCGTAGACCCTCTTCTCCTCGAACCGCGCCCCGGAGTATCCCCGGGCGTTGACCGTCAGGATCACCCGCCGGCCGGGCATCCCCGTCGGCACCGCGTGGCCGGCCCCACGGTTGATGATCTGGACCTCGACGCGGAGCGTATCCCCCTCCCGTGCCGGTTCGATCACCACCCGAAAGGCCTTGTGGAGCTGCTGGATGGAGTGACCTCCCGGGACCTCGTGCAGATTGATCTCCGCCTCGCCAACCCGTGCGACTCGCGGATCGACGACGTTCCCGGCCGTCAGGCTCATGTGACAGGTCTGGCAGGTCTTCCCATCCTGGGCCGCCGCGCTTCCCTTCCACTCCGTATAGGTCGTCAGGAGCGGAGTCCCTTCCGCGTTCGTGTACTCGTGACACCCCGCGCAGGCGATCGATTTCGTGTGGAGATCGGAGAATACGACTTCGTGGTGCATCGATTCGGCGTCGCGGATCGGGCCGCGCTTGATCGATCCGATCTCGAGCTCGAGACCGGGAGGACGGCCCTCCAGGTCGACGGAGACGATCGAGTGGCAGACATCGCAGCTCACTCCTTCCCACGTCGTCTTCTGCTCGAGCGCGTAGTCGCCGTTGACGGTCACCATCGGCGCGTGGCAACCGAGGCAGAGGCGAGCGGTCTTATCTCCCTCCCTGGCCTCGGTGGCTCGAAAGGCATCCAGAAAAGTCGGATCCTCGAGCGATCGGGAGTGGGCCGAAGCTTTCCAAGTGGTGTAGATGTCTCGATGGCATTCGCCGCAAACATCGGCGGTCTCGGCCGGGGACGACGCGACCGCTGGAGCGGCCTGCAGGCTGATCATTCCGATTAGAACGATTCGGACCAGGATCGGCTTCATCGGCATCTCCCTCCGAGATTCCCGGATGCGGCCGTTTCATGACGCCGGTCCATTGTAGGCGAAGCGATGCAGTCCCACGCAAGGGAGATGATTCACCATTCGAGAAATTCTAATGGGAGCCGGATACGAAAAGCGGGCCGGGGCGGGCGCGCCCCATGCAACCTGCCGTTTCCGATCAAGTTGTCACCTTGCCGCATTTCGGGTCGAACAACCTCCGCTTGATCTGCGACCACGGATTCCCAATCCTGGGTCTGCCAAGTCATCCCGATGCTGCCCGGAAGACCCGTGGACGGGAGGAGAACCATGACCCGACGGTTCGCGCTCACGGCGACGCTCGTCGTCGCCCTCAACGGAGGAACGACCATGGCGGAAGAGCCCGCGCCCCTGGCCGAATTCGACAAGCTCTGGGATTACAACGATCCGGCCACCACGGAGGAGCGATTCCGCGACCTGCTCCCGCAGGCGTACGAGGGGGGCGACACCTCCCTGCTCGTGCAGCTCCTGACCCAGGTCGCCCGTGCGCAAGGCCTGCAACGGAAGTTCGACGACGCGCACGCGACGCTCGACCGGGCGCAGGAGCTG
>WJJW01000348.1 GCA_014729455.1 Candidatus Eiseniibacteriota bacterium | reverse complement strand
GTCCCGGTCGCCGCCCCCCCGCCGGCTCCGGTCGGCGGCGGAAGCGGGCCGAAGCCCAGCGGAGGATGCTCCTAGGCGCGCCCCCCGGGCCGCTGGTACGCTCAGGCGCGAACGGCAGGACCGGCAGGCGGTTCGAACGGGGGTGAAATGGCACGACGCGACGAGCGGCTCGACGATCTTCGCCGGCGCAAGCAGGACCTCGCCCAGGGTGGAGGCCGCGACAAGATCGAGAAGATGCACGAGAAGGGGCGCCTCACCGCGCGGGAGCGGATCGAGGCGCTCTGCGACCCTGCCAGCTTCGAGGAGCTGGGCGTCTTCGTCACCCACCGCTGCGACGATTTCGGAATGGCGGAACGCCGGATCCCCGGCGACGGGGTGGTGAGCGGATTCGGCCGGATCGACGGCCGGCTGGTCTTTCTCTTCGCGCAGGACTTCACCGTCTTCGGCGGGACCCTCAGCGAGTCGAACGCCCGGAAGATCTGCGACATCATGGATCGGGCGATGGAGACCGGCGCCCCGATCATCGGCCTGAACGACTCCGGCGGGGCGCGGATCCAGGAAGGGGTGGCGAGTCTCGGCGGCTACGCCGACATCTTCCTGCGCAACACCCTCGCCTCCGGGGTCGTGCCCCAGATCTCGGCCGTATTCGGACCTTGCGCCGGCGGGGCGGTCTACTCCCCCGCGATCACCGACTTCACGCTGATGGTCAAGGGGACCAGCCACATGTTCGTCACCGGCCCGAACGTGATCAGGGCGGTCACGAACGAGGAGGTCACCTTCGAGGAGCTCGGCGGCGCGATGAGCCACAACACGAAGTCGGGAGTCGCCCATTTCGCAACCGAGGACGACCTCGACGCGATCCGCCTGCTCCGGCGGCTGGTCTCCTACCTCCCCTCGAACAACGCCGAGGACGCCCCGCGGGTGCCGACCGACGACCCGCCGGACCGGGCCGATCCCGAGCTCGAGTCGATCGTGCCGCCGGAGCGGAACCAGCCGTACGACGTGATCCGGGTGATCGAGCGGGTGGTCGATGCCGGGTCGTTCCTCGAGGTGCACGAGCATTTCGCCCGGAACATCGTCGTCGGGTTCGCGCGCCTCGACGGACGAACGATCGGGATCGTGGCCAACCAGCCGAAGGTCCTCGCCGGCGTGCTCGACATCAGCTCGGCGATCAAGGGCGCCCGGTTCGTCCGGTTCTGCGACGCCTTCAACATCCCTCTGGTGACCTTCGAGGACGTCCCCGGCTTCCTGCCCGGGACCGCCCAGGAGTGGGGCGGGATCATCAAGCACGGCGCGAAGCTCCTCTACGCGTTCTGCGAGGCGACGGTCCCGAAGCTGACCGTGATCCTCCGCAAGGCGTACGGCGGCGCCTACGACGTGATGAGCAGCAAGCATATCCGGGGCGACTACAACGTCGCGTGGCCGAGCGCGGAGCTGGCCGTGATGGGGGCCGAGGGCGCCGTCCGGATCGTCTTCCGCAAGCGGATCGCCGAAGCGGAGGATCCGGCCGCCGCGGAGAAGCGGCTCGTCGAGGAATACAACCAGACCTTCGCGCACCCCTACATCGCCGCGTCGCTCGGCTATCTCGACGACGTGATCGAGCCGCGCCAGACGCGGCCGCGCCTGATCGCCGCGCTGCGGATGCTCGAGAACAAACGGCAGACCAACCCGCCGAGGAAGCATGGGAACATCCCGCTCTGAGCCGGTCGCCGGCCGCCGGATCCTCGTCGCCAATCGCGGCGAGATCGCCTGCCGGATCCTCCGCGCGATCCGCGAGGAGGGAGGGATCGGCATCGCGATCTACTCCGAGGCCGACCGCGCCGCACCGCATTCCGCCCTCGCCGACGAGGCGCACGAGGTCGGTCCCGCGCCGGTCGGCGAGAGCTACCTGAACGCCGAGCGGATCCTCGAGATCGCTCGCCTCTCCCGGGCGGAGATGGTCCACCCGGGCTACGGTTTCTTCGCCGAGAACGCCGGCTTCGCCCGGGCGGTGGGCGACGCCGGCCTGATCTGGGTCGGTCCCTCCCCCGAGGCGATCGAGGTGATGGGGGACAAGATCGCCGCCCGCGAGGCGGTCGGGGCAAGCGGCGTCCCGGTCGTCCCCGGGACCGGCGCCCTGCCGCCCGACCGGGAGACCGCCGTCCGGCTGGCCGAGGAGATCGGCTACCCGGTTCTGCTCAAGGCGGCCTTCGGAGGAGGCGGCAAGGGGATGCGGATCGCCAGGGACGCGGACGGGCTCACCGCGGCGATCGACCTCGCCTCCCGGGAGGCGGAGCGGGCGTTCGGCGACGCGACGATCTACATCGAGAAGTGGATCGAGAAGCCGCGGCACGTCGAGATCCAGCTTCTCGCCGATCAGCACGGCCGGATCGTCCATCTCGGCGAACGGGAGTGCTCGATCCAGCGGCGCCACCAGAAGCTGATCGAGGAGAGCCCGAGCCCCGCCCCGTTCCCCGGGCTCCGCGATCGGATGGGCGAGGCGGCGGTCCGGATCGCGCGCGAGATCGGCTACGCCAACGCCGGAACCGTCGAGTTCCTTCTCGACGCGCAAGGCAGCTTCTATTTCCTGGAGATGAACACGCGGCTGCAGGTCGAGCATCCGGTCACCGAGATGGTCACCGGCGTGGATCTCGTGCGCCGCCAGCTCCGGATCGCCCTCGGGGGGCCGCTCGACCTCGCGCAGGAGAAGATCGACTGGCGCGGCCATGCGATCGAGTGCCGGATCAACGCGGAAGATCCCGAGCACGGGTTCGTCCCGGCGACCGGGCGGATCCGCGCGCTCCATCTCCCGGAGGGCCCGGGGGTGCGCAACGACAGCGGCATCGTGCGGGGCCAGGTGGTGACGCCGCACTACGACCCGCTGCTCGGCAAGCTGATCGTCTGGGACGAGGACCGCCCGCGAGCGATCGCCCGGATGCGGCGCGCCCTGAGCGAGCACCGGATCGCCGGTTGCCGCGCGAACGTCCCGTTCCATCTCTGGATGATGGCCCATCCCCGGTTCCTGGAAGGAACGATCGACACCGGGTTGGTGGAGGAGGAGCTGAAGCCCGCGGAGATCGCCGCGGACCGGACCGAGACGCTCGCCGTCGCCGCGGCGGTCGCCGCCGCGTACCGCAAGTGCGGCGCCGGCCCCGCGCCGGCCCGCGCCGAGGGTCGGGACGGATCGCCGTGGAAGTGGCTC
>WJJW01000347.1 GCA_014729455.1 Candidatus Eiseniibacteriota bacterium | reverse complement strand
CGCCGATCTCCGCATCGCTTCGACGGTCGCGGCGACCGTCATGACCCACGTCGCGCCGATCTGCATCGCCAGCGGGCTCGCCGTCGCCGAAGCGGTCGCCGCGTCGGTCCGGGGAGAGGATCCGTTCGCCGCCGCGCAGGCGGCAACCTGGGACGAGGCGATCGCGCGGGCGCTCGACGAGGTGGAACGCGGTTGGAGCCCGGGGGGAGAGGCGTGGAGCGGCCATGGGCGCAGCCACCCGCTCAAGACGGTGAAGAGCGCGCTGTGGGCCGTGCGCCGGGATCGACCGGCGGAGGAGGTCCTCCTCGACCTCGTCCACCGGGGCGGGGACGCCGACACGCACGCGGCGGTCGCGGGCGCGCTCCTGGGCGCGCGCGACGGAATCGAGGCGCTGCCAGGCCGATGGCGTGCCGCGCTCCAGGTCGGTCCGTTGCTTTCCGGGATCGCGCAGAGGTTCGAGCGGAGCCGCTCCGGTTCCCCGCCGAATGGCCCCTGAACTCCCCGATTGGATCTGGTAGGGTCGAACATCCAGCCGTGGGAAGGCCCCGTTCGTCTTCCTTCGAAGTCCGCAGATCGAACCCCCGTTCGAAAGGAGGCCGAAATGGCGGAGGCCAAAAAGGGCGACACGGTCAAGGTCCACTACACCGGGAAGCTGAAGGACGGAACCGTCTTCGACACGTCTCGGGACCGCGAGCCGCTCGAATTCAAGCTCGGGGAGGGGCGGATCATCCCCGGCTTCGAGAAGGCGGTCCTCGGGATGTCGGTCGGCGAGGAGAAGACCGCGCAGGTCGAGTCCGACGAGGCGTACGGCCCGCGGACCGACGAGATGGTGCTGACCGTCGACCGGGAGAAGATCCCCGAGAACATCGAGCCGAAGGTCTCCCAGCCGATCCAGATCCGGTTGAGCAACGGCGAGACCCGTGTCGCGCAGATCACGCATGTGACCGAGTCGAGCGTCACGCTCGATGCGAACCATCCCCTGGCCGGCCTCGATCTCACCTTCGCGATCGAGTTGATGGAGATCGTCGGGTAGTCCGTTCCCGCCCGAATCCGCTTGCAGGGGACCGGGACCGTACCTAGGATACGTGCGGCCTCGACCACGCGGGCGCGCGACCCGCACCCGACGATCACGTTCTCGGCCGCAGGGGGGCCCTTGCATGCACGCTCTCCTCGCCCTGGAAGATGGACGGATCTTCCGCGGCCGCTCTTTCGGCGATCCCGAGGAACGGGGCGGCGAGGTCGTCTTCTGCACCGCGATGACCGGGTACCAGGAGGTGCTGACCGATCCCTCCTACCACGGACAGATCGTCGTCTTCACCGCCGCGCAGATCGGCAACTACGGGATCCGGGATCTCCACGACGAGTCGCACCGCCCCTGGGCCGTCGGTCTGCTCGTGCGCGACCTGGCCGAGGTTCCGTCGCACCCGCGGTCGCAGGCCGGCCTGCGCGACTACGCCCGCCGGCACGGTCTGTTCGGGATCACCGACGTCGACACCCGCGATCTGACGCTGCACCTGCGTGACCGCGGAGCGCTGCGCGGAATCTGCACGACCCGGATCGAGGATCCCGACGAGGCGGTCCAGCGGGCGCGGGCGCTCCCGCCGATCTCGGAGCGGAATCTCGTCGCGGACGTGACCCGCGACGGTGCCGAGACGCGGGGCGATCCGGACGCTCCGATCCGGATCGTTCTGCTCGACTACGGCGCCAAGGAATCGATCGCGCGCCGGCTCGTCGCGCTGGCCGGCTCCGTCACGATCCTTCCGGCCGACGCGACACCCGCGCGGATCGACGAGGTTCGCCCGCACGGCGTGGTCCTCTCGAACGGACCCGGCGATCCGGCGGCCGTTCCGGAGCTGATCCCGGCCGTGCGGCACTGCATCGAGCGGTATCCGACCCTCGCGATCTGTCTCGGTCACCAGCTCGCCGGCCTCGCTCTCGGCGCGCGCACGCGCAAGCTCGCCTTCGGCCATCACGGCGCGAACCATCCGGTGGAGGAGGTCGCGACCGGTCGGGTCTACGTCACCGCCCAGAACCACAACTACGCGATCGACGAGGCGACGCTGCCGCCCGGGACGGCGCTGACGCATCGCAACCTGAACGACGGCACCGTCGAGGGGTTCCGGCACGCCGACCTGCGGCTGCGGTCGGTCCAGTTCCATCCCGAGGCCTCGCCCGGCCCGCACGAGGCGGCGGCGCTCTTCGAGGAGTTCGTCTCGGAGATCGCCGCGGGAGGCGCGATCGGTGCCGCGTGATCCCGGGATCCGGTCGGTGCTGGTCCTCGGGTCGGGTCCGATCCAGATCGGACAGGGGTGCGAGTTCGATTACTCCGGGACGCAGGCGGTCAAGGCCCTCCGCCAGGAGGGGTGCCGCGTCGTTCTGGTGAATTCGAACCCGGCGACGATCATGACCGATCCCGATCTCGCCGACGCGACCTACATCGAACCGCTCGATCCGGAGATCGTCGCGCGGATCGTCGAGAAGGAGCGGCCCGACTCGTGTCTGCCGACCGTCGGCGGGCAGACGGCGATCAACCTCGCGATGGAGCTCGAGCGGCGCGGCGTCTGGGAGCGGTTCGGGGTGCGTCTGCTCGGGGCGTCTCCGCGGGCGCTGGAGCTGGCCGAGGATCGGCTCGCCTTCCAGGAGGCGATGCGGGAAGCCGGTCTCGCGGTCCCGCGCGGCCGCGTCTGCGCAACGCTGGAGGAGGCCGAGGCGGCGGTCGATGAGGTCGGCCTGCCGGCGGTAGTCCGTCCTTCCTACACGCTCGGCGGCACCGGCGGCGGGATCGCCGCCGACCGGGAGGCGCTCCGCGCGATCGCTCTCCGCGGGATCGAGCTCTCGCCGGTCGGGACGGTCCTGATCGAGGAATCGCTGCTCGGCTGGAAGGAGTACGAGCTCGAGGTGATGCGCGACGGTGCGGACCAGGCCGTCGTCGTCTGCGGGATCGAGAACCTCGATCCGATGGGGATCCACACCGGCGATTCGATCACGATCGCACCGGCGATGACGCTGACCGATCCCGAGTACCAGGAGATGCGCGACGACGCGTTCCGCGTCATCCGGACGATCGGGGTCGAAACCGGCGGCAGCAACATCCAGTTCGCCGTGCATCCCGAGACCCGCCGCCGCGTCGTGATCGAGATGAACCCGCGCGTCTCGCGTTCCTCCGCGCTGGCGAGCAAGGCGACCGGCTTTCCGATCGCGAAGATCGCCGCGCGTCTCGCGCTCGGCTACCGGCTCGCCGAGATCCCGAACGACATCACGCGCGAGACCCCGGCCTGTTTCGAGCCGACGCTCGACTACGTGGTCGTCAAGATCCCGCGCTGGAACTTCGAGAAGTTCCCCGACGCGGCGGCGGTCTTGACCACCGAGATGCGGTCGGTCGGCGAGGTGATGGCGATCGGCCGCACGTTCCGGGAAGCGCTGCAGAAGGGGCTCCGTTCCCTCGAGATCGGGCTGGCCGGCTTCGACCGTCCGCCCGGCTTCCGTCCGGGCGAGGAGGGGGATCCCGACAGGCTCCGCGACGGACTTCGCCGGGCGGGACCGGAACGGCTGCTGCTGGTGGCCGAGGCGTTCCGGCGCGGGATGCCGGTCGGCGAGGCGGCGGAGCTGACGGCGATCGAGCCGTGGTTCCTCGATCAGATCCGCCGGCTCGTGCGGATGGAGGAGACGATCCGATCCTGGCGGCTCTCGCAGGTGTCCCGGGAGGAGATGCGCGCCGCCAAGCGGGACGGCTTCTCCGATGCGGCGATCGCCGGGCTTCTCGACACGGACGAGGAGGAGGTGCGCCGGACGCGGCGGATGCTCGGCCTGCGTCCGGTCTATCACCGGATCGATACCTGCGCAGGCGAGTTCGCCTCGTTCACCCCGTACCTCTACTCGACCTACGAGACGCGCTGCGAGGCGGCGCCGACCTGCGACCGGAAGATCCTCGTCCTCGGAGGCGGGCCGATCCGGATCGGGCAGGGGATCGAGTTCGACGCCTGCGCCTGCGAGGCGTCGGCGGCGCTGGCCGAGGAGAAGATCGAGTCGATCCTGGTCAACTGCAATCCGGAGACCGTCTCGACGGACTACGACACGTCCGACCGGCTCTACTTCGAGCCGCTGACGGTCGAGGATCTGCTCGAGATCGTCGACCGGGAGAAGCCCGACGGCGTGATCCTGCAGTTCGGGGGACAGACGCCGCTCCGCCTGGCCCGTCCGCTCGAGCGGGCCGGCGTGGCGATCCTCGGGACCTCGCCCGACTCGATCGATCTCGCCGAGGACCGGCTCCGGTTCGGAGAGCTCGCCGCCGATCTGGGGATCCCGGTCCCGCCGCACGCGGTGGCGCGCTCGATCGAGGAGGCGCTCGCCGTCGCCGGGCGGATCGGTTACCCGCTCATGCTCCGCCCCTCCTACGTTCTCGGAGGGCGATCGATGGCGCGGATCTACGACGAGGCGGCGCTGCGGGCGGCCATCGCCTCGTGGGTCCTGCTCGACGACGACAACCCGCTGTTCCTGGATCGTTTCCTCGAGGGAGCCGTCGAGGTCGACGTCGACGCGCTCTGCGACGGCCAGGAGGTCTGGATCGCCGGGATCCAGCAGCACGTCGAGATGGCCGGGATCCACTCGGGCGACTCGACCGCCGTGCTCCCGCCGCACTCGATCGACGAGGCGCTGCTGGAGGCGGTCCGCGAATCGACCCGACGGATCGGCGCGCGCCTCGGGGCGGTCGGACTGCTGAACATCCAGTTCGCCCTGACCGGAGGGAAGGCGTACGTGCTCGAGGCGAACCCCCGCGCCTCGCGGACGATCCCCTACGTCAGCAAGGCGATCGGATTTCCGCTGGCGCGGATGGCGACGCGGCTGCTGCTCGGCGCCCGCCTGCGGGATCTCGACCTGCCCGAGCGGGCGATCGCGCCGCGCTGGTTCGTCAAGATGCCGGTCTTCCCGTTCCGCCGCTTCCCGAAGACCGATCCGATCCTCGGGCCCGAGATGCGCTCGACCGGAGAGGTGCTCGGGATCGCGGCCGATCTCGGGGCCGCATTCGCCAAGGCGTCGCTCGCCTCGGGCGTCCGGTTGCCGCGCGCCGGGACCGCCTTCTTGAGCGTGAACGACCGGGACAAGACGCGGGTCGTCGAGATCGCCCGCTCCCTGCGCGAGTCCGGGTTCCGGCTGCTGGCGACCTCGGGAACGGCGGAGCGGCTCCGCGAAGGGGCGATCCCGTGCGAGACGATCCCGAAGGTGAACGAGGGGAGCCCGAACGTCGCCGAGCGGATCGGCGCGGGGGAGATCGACCTGGTGATCAACACACCCCTCGGACGCGCGTCGTTCTACGATGAGAAGCCGATCCGCTCCTCCGCTCTGGAGCGTGGGGTCCCTTGTCTGACCACGATCGAAGGGGCGCGGGAGGCGGTCGCGGCGATCCGCGCCGCGGCCCGGGAGCCGCTGGCGGTCGAGTCGCTGCAGGAGATCCACCCGCGGGACCGGACGGCCCGGGGGCCGGATGCAGAACGGGCGGAACGTCTTGCACCAGAGGCAAGGACGCTCCGCCCGTCGAGGTGAGGGACCGACCGATCCTTCTCCGGGCACCAGGGGGGAACCTAGACGTGCCCGAAGTAAGGGTTCGGTCAGTCACCGTCATCGGTGGCGCGTTCGCCGCCGAGGGCGGCTCGCTGCCAAAGAAGAGGATTCTACCGATCCGCAGGTAGGTGTCAAGAGAGAATCTTCACCTGTCACTTTCTCTTCTCGCACTCCGGCTCGACCCGCATATTTCCGAACAGGTCGCCGGCCCAGCCGCCGGGCCGGATCCCGGGGTGATCCGCTCTCTCCCCGTCTCCTCCCGGCTTCGGGTCGAGCTCCTCCTCGGCGCGAATTCGCCGGAAGCGCTCGCCGATCCGATCGATCGTCTCCGCGTCGAAGCGTCCGGCGTTGCGGGCGAGGCGTGCGTACGCGCCGCGCAGGTGCGGGAAATGGCGGATCAAGGTCTGCTCGAACGAGATCCAGGCCGGACCGAGGATCCGCGCGACGTCGGCAACGGAGAAGGAAGCGCCCGACCGCGCGATCCCCCGGAGAAGGGAGCGGATCTCCGCCGGCGCGTCGGTGATCCCGGGGAGGATCGGCATCACGAACGCTCCGGTCTCGACGCCGGCCTCCGTGAGAGCGCGGATCATCCGGAGACGGCTGCGGGGCGAGGGAGCGGCCGGCTCCAGAAGCCGCGCGAGCGACGGATTGCGCGTGATCAGACTGACGTTGACGTGGATCCGGCCGGATCGCCCGATCCGCTGCAACAGATCGAGATCGCGGAGGATCAACGGGGAGCGGGTCGTGATCGACAGCTCCAGACCCGGCCGGTCGCAGAGGACCTCCAGGATCCGCCGGGTGATCCGGAACCGCTTCTCGGCAGGCTGGTAGGGGTCGGTCGCGGTGCCGATCGCGATCGGTCCGGCTTGCAGGACCTCGGGGGTGAGCGTCTCGGCCAGCACCTGCGGGGCTTGGAACTTCACGTAGATCCGCTCCGAGAAGGAGGTGGGATCACGGTGGTCCAGGTACTCGTGCGTGTAGCGGGCGTAGCAGAACGGGCAGCCGAACCGGCAGCCGCGGTACGGGTTGATCGTCCACGTGAACGGATGCTGCCCGTTCCGGTTGCGATTCAGGATCGTCGCGCAAGGCAGCGGGCGGTACTGGGTCCTGGCGGCGGTCCAGACCGGCGGAAGGGGCGACGACGTCCCGCGGACCCGTCGCGGGAGGGGGCGGGAGGGTCCCGGATCGAGTCCCGGGATCGTGGCCTGGCCTCTCATACCGCATGAATGTACGGTATGAACGTGCGTTCGTCAAGAGGGCCGTCGCGCCCCGATTCCTACTCGATCGCGATCCGGGCGCGCGGTTTGACGTCGGTGACCTCGAAGAGGACGAACGGCCCGTACGCGTCGAGAGCCTCCAGGGCGCGGAACGGCGGGAAGTCGCGGATCCGCCGCTGCTCCTCCTCCTCGACCTGGCCGAAGAGCGGGAACGATCCGAGCAGCGAGGTCAGGAAGGAGGCGACGTTCAGCGGGAAGCGGAGGTCGGTGACCTCGTCTTCTTCATCCCGGATCATGATCCGCATCTTCCCCTCTGCGGGCCGCTGCGCATCGGGCGCGCCGGTCACGCGGACGACGTACGGCTCGCCCTGCTCGGTGATCCCTCGATCGATCTCGCGTTCTTCCCCCGCGGCGAGGTCGCGGTGCGTTCTCCAGAGCCGGCGCAGATCGAGCCGGATCCCCTCGACCGTGATCCGCCGGTCGGCATCGGCGTCCCAACCGGCGGTCGCCAGCCACTCGAGGGGACCGGAGAAGCGGACCGTCTGACGCTCCGACTCCGAGTCGATCTTCAGCCAGACCGTCGTGGAGTCCGCGGCGACGGCGGCGCCGGCAACGGCGAGGGCGGCGAGAACCAGGACGAACGCCCACATCGCCCGGGGGATCGAGGTCACGCGATTCATCGGAAGCTCCATCGTCTCCTCCATCGTTGCCCCCATGCTACCGCAACGACGCCGGGAAGATCCCCGGGTCGCGCCGCCCCGTGCCACTCAGATTGTGTTTCGAAGATTGCAGCTGGTCTGACTCGTGCAT
>WJJW01000346.1 GCA_014729455.1 Candidatus Eiseniibacteriota bacterium | reverse complement strand
TGCCGATCTCCGCGAAGCCGGAGCCGCCGACGGCGTAGTCGAACTTGATCTCGGCATCGAAGTCCGCCGGCGGGAATCGACGCGGACCTGAGCGCATCGGCCGGTCGATCACCATTCGCGGCCTCGGCTCGCCGCTGGTCTGGGTCCATTCGGAGTCGTCGGGCAGGTGGAGAAACGGCACGGATGGGATCCGGTGGATCCGTTCGAGGAAGGCCGGAACCATCTGCGGGGGGACTTGAAGACGGTGTCCCGCGCGGAACCACTCGGCCCATCGGCTCTCCGTGTCGTCCACCTGGAGCAGCGCGACGCGTCCCTCGCGGACGAACAAGCACGGCGGAAGGAAGATTTCCGGCTCGGTGACCGGGACCCGCTCGTCACCCCGGACGAGCATCCCCTCGACCGTCCATTCCTTCCGCGAGCGATCGTCCGGTTCCCCGGCCGCGGCGACCAGCTCGAACCTCCAGGCTTCTCCGTCGTCGAAGGAGAGGGGAACCGGATCCTCCCCCTTCTTCTCGGGCTGGAAGACGCAGAGCCGGTCGATGGAGCTGAGCAAGCGGAGAGTCTCTCTCACGAGGGGGGGACGGATCAGCGCGGAACCACACGGCCAGGTCCCGAAGCGGGGATCGTAGGAGGTTCCGCGCTCGGGATCGAGCCCCAGCAGGCGATCGAGGGCGTCGCGCTCGGGGGACGGCTCCCAGCCCCGCACGGTCGGCTCGCTGACCCGAAGCGGCTTCAGGACCCCTAGACCCCCGCTCTTGCGGGCTTCGCGCTGCAGGAACTGGAGCACGAGATCGCGGTGGCGCGTCGAGTGGCCGGGGTGGATCGCGAACCAGATCTCGGCGGGTCGGGCGATGCCGCGACCGGGCCGCGGGAAGGGGGATCCTCCGTACGTCCCGGATCGCCTCGCGAGATCTCCGAGCTGATCCTCCCACGACGGAGGTCGCGCCGCGCGAGCCGGAGGGGTGGACGCGGCGGGGCGAGGATCGGGACTCGACAAGGGGGTGCGCTTCTCGAGCTCCTCCTCCATCTCGTCTTCGAGCACCACGTCGATCCTTTCGTTTCCGGGAACGCGGGAGGCGATCCCCTTCTCGTCGATCATCAGGATCACGGCCCAGATGTGCTTGCAGAGAGCGCGGGCGGCGTAGGGGCAGGTGCAAGAGACGATCAGCAGGCCGAGATCGACGACCTCGGTCCAATCGACGTCCACGAGGTAGGACGCGCCGCTCGGAGAGCGGACCGTCGCCGACACCCCGTCGAGCTCCGGACGACCGAGGCGCACGATGCCGGGAGAGGTGTACGCGATGCCCCGCCGGCGGATCTGGGCGGCGAAGTCGGCCGCGCATCTGCCGGCGAGGGAGTTCGTGTCCTGTCGCTTCCGTTGTAGCATGTCTCGGCTCCGGGAGGTCTCGGCGCGATCCCGAGGCGATTCTGGGCCTGTCGTTCCTCTCACGGGATACCACCCGCGCATGTTTCGTGCCGATGTTAACCGAACGAGCAGCCGACTCCTACTCCACCCCGCGGCGAACGGAACGCCGCCGGCAGGTTGACCATGCGTCGGCAATCGGAGGTGGCCGCAGACACGCGACCCGGTTCAGAACGTGATCGACCGACCCTCCCGTGCCGCCTCGGTGTTCGGGAAGATCTCCCGCGTCGCAGCGACGATCCGATCGATCTCCTCGTCGGTCCGCCGCGGTCCGTGATGGAACAGGATCAGTCGCTGCACCCCCGCTTGCCGAGCGGTCTCCGCCGCCTGCCTCCACGAGCTGTGTCCATACCCGGTTCCGGTGCCGAGCTCCTCCGGGGTGAGCTGAGCGTCGTGGATCAACGTGCCCGCGTTCCGGGCGAGTTCGAGAAGGGGCTGATTCGTCTCCGGTGCTCCTGATTCGAGGTCGGTGGCGAAGACGAGCGAGCCGCTTGCGTGGGTCAATCGGTATGCCGTGACACCGAGGGGATGGAGAAGGCGCGCCGTCGTGACCTCGAACGGACCGAGCGCGAACGGCCGGCCGTCCAGGTCGACGAATCGCCGCTCGGCCTCCGTGTCCCGGAGCGAGAAGGGGAACCAAGGGGGAGTCCAGGCGCCCTCCAGGATCCGCTCGACGCTCAGCCCTTCCCACGGATAGCCGTGGAAGGCGATCGCGCAGGCAGGGTCGTGGAGAGGTTCGAAGAACGGCAGACCGTCGAGGTGATCCCGATGATAGTGCGTCAGGAGGATGTCGAGGTTCAGCCGTTGCCTCGGGGGGCGGGTTGCGAGCTCATGGCCCAGCCACCGGATCCCGGTGCCGCAATCGAGGAGGATCCGGTGATCGGGTGAAACCTGGATCTCGACGCAGGTCGTGTTCCCCCCGTATCGGAGCATCCGCGGATCCGGCGCGGGGGTCGAGCCCCGGACTCCCCAGAACGTGAGTGCGTACGAGTCAACCGCCATCGTCTCGCTTCTCTCCGATCAACGCGAAGATCTTTCTCGCCGACTCGAACCCCTTCGCCTGCACTTCCCCCAGATCTCGAAACGAGAACCGGTCCGCGGCCAACTGCATCGTCTGCGCGCAGGCGAGGATCGGCCCGGTCGTCTCGTCGGCGAGCTTCTCGATCCGGAACGCCAGGACCACCGGCTCGCCGACCATCGAAAGCCCCGTCGGACGGTCGCCACCCATCGACTTTATCACCACGCGTCCGGTGGCGAGGGCCCAGTCCATCCGCAGAGGGAATTCCTCGAAGCTCCAGATCGAGCGATCCGCAGCCATCTCGCGGGTGAGACCGTCCAGCGCCAGTGCCGCGCGACACGCGGCGATCGCATGCCGGGTCTCGGCTCGCTCGTCCCAGAAGGCGAAGATCGC
>WJJW01000345.1 GCA_014729455.1 Candidatus Eiseniibacteriota bacterium | reverse complement strand
GTCTATTCGTGGGGCCGAGCCTGCGGGACCGGTCCGTCTTCAATCCGCCGGATCTGCCCCCGACGATCTTCATCTACCAGCGCAACCTCGAGCGGATCTGCTGGTCGCGCGAGGAGCTGATCCACGAGATCGCGCTGACGCTGTTCCACGAGCTCGGCCACTACCTCGGACTCGAGGAGGACGAGCTGTGGGCGCGGGGTCTCGAATAGCCGGAGCGCCGACCGCCGAGGAGGTGATCCGCCTCCTCGATCTCCGCCCGCTCCCCGGCGAGGGGGGACGGTTCGTGGAGACCTACCGCTCTCCGGTCGAGCTCCCCGCCGCGGTGCTGCCGGGTCCGTATCGTTCCGCCCGTTCGTTGTCGACGGCGATCTACTTTCTCCACACGCGCGGGACGCAGTCGTTGCTGCATCGCCTCCCCGGGGAGGAGGTCTACCACCACTACCTCGGCGATCCCCTCCTCCTCTGGATCCTGCATCCGGACGGGCGCGGGGAACGGGTGCGGCTCGGCGACGATCTTCTCGGGGGGATGCGCCCGCAGGCGGTCGTGCCCGGTGGAGCGTGGCAGGGGGCGCGCGTGGAGCCCGGAGGGCGCTTCGGCTACGCGCTGATCGGCACGACGATGGCGCCGGGGTTCTCGTTCGACGACTTCGAGATCGGCGAGCGTGCGGCGCTGCTGGCGGCCTATCCCGATTGGGCGGAGCGGATCGGCGACCTCACCGAACCCTGATCTGGTCTATACCGACCCCTGCAGGTTCGGCGCGAGCCAGCGGGCGGCCTCCTCCACGGTCCATCCCTTGCGCGCGGCGTAGTCCTCGAGCTGATCCCGGCCGATCTTGCCCACCGCGAAGTAGGCCGCCGCAGGGTGGGCGAAGTAGATCCCGCTGACCGACGCGGCGGGGAGCATCGCGAAGGTCTCGCTCAGTCGGATCCCGATCCGCTCCTCCACGCCGAGCAGCCGCCAGATCGTTCCCTTCTCGGTGTGGTCGGGGCAGGCGGGATAGCCGGGCGCCGGCCGGATCCCCTGGTAGCGCTCCCGGATCAGGTCGTCGTTGTCGAGGTTCTCGTCGGGCGCGTACCCCCAGAGCTTCTTGCGAACACGCTCGTGGAGCCGCTCGGCGAACGCCTCGGCGAGCCGGTCGGCCAGCGCCTTCAACAGGATCGCGGAGTAGTCGTCGTGGTCCGCCTCGAACGCGGCGATCTTCTCCTCGATCCCGAGCCCGGCGGTGACGGCGAAGAGCCCGACGTGATCGCGGATCCCGGCGTCGGCCGGCGCCACGAAGTCGGCGAGACAGAGGGACGGTCTCCCTTCCGGGCGCTCCGTCTGCTGGCGTAGGAAGTGCAGCCCGCCGGCCGATCGGCCCGCGTCATCGCGCAGCGCCACATCGTCCTCGCCGATCCGCTCGGCTGCGAACAGCGCGGCGATCCCGCGGGCGCGAAGCCACCGCTCCCCGACGATCCGATCCAGCATGCCGCGCGCGTCGTCGAAGAGCCGGCGCGCCTCCGGGCCTTTCTCGGGATGCTCGAGGATCCGCGGATAGGTCCCCTTCATTTCCCAGGCGTGGAAGAAGGGGGTCCAGTCGACGGCCCGGGCGATCTCCTCGAGAGGTTCGTCGTCGAGGATGGTGAGCCCCGGCTCGTTCGGCGGCGGCGGGACCGTTCCTCCCCAGTCGATGCGCGGCCGGTTCGCGCGCGCCTCATCGAGCGCGAGGAGACGGGGAGCGCGGCGGCCGGAGGCGTGCCGTTCCCGCAGGGACTCGTACTCGGCGGCGGTCTTCTCGACGAGCGGCCCGCGCCGCTCGCGGCTGACCAGGTTCTGCGCGACACCGACCGCCCGGGAGGCGTCCTTCACCCAGAGCGTCGGATGCGCGTAGGACGGAGCGATCTTGACCGCCGTGTGCGCCTTCGAGGTCGTCGCCCCGCCGATCAAGAGCGGCACCGTCACTTGCTGCCGCTGCATCTCGCGGGCGACGTGGACCATCTCCTCCAGGGAAGGAGTGATCAGTCCCGAGAGGCCGATCAGGTCGGCGCCCCGCTCCCGGGCCTCTTCGAGGATCTTGCGCGCGGGGACCATCACCCCGAGATCGACGACCTCGAAGTTGTTGCACTGCAGGACGACCCCGACGATGTTCTTGCCGATGTCGTGCACGTCCCCCTTCACCGTCGCGAGCACGATCGTGCCCGCCTTGCGTCCGGTTCCCTCCATCTCCGCCTCGAGGAACGGGATCAGGTAGGCGACCGCCTTCTTCATCACCCGGGCGCTCTTGACGACCTGGGGGAGGAACATCCGGCCGTCGCCGAAGAGGTCGCCGACGACGTTCATCCCGTCCATCAGCGGACCCTCGATCACCTCGATCGGCTTGCCGGCCTCCAGTCGCGCCTCCTCGACGTCGTCGATCACGTGACGGTCGATCCCGTGGATCAGCGCGTGCTCGAGCCGCTTCGCGACCGGCCACTCCCGCCAGGCGGGGTCTTCCCGCCGCTGCTCGCGTTTGTCCCCCTTGTACCGCTGGGCGATCTCGAGCAGACGCTCGGTGGCGTCGGCGCGGCGGTTCAGGACGACGTCCTCGACGACCTCGCGCAGCTCCGCCGGAAGCTCGTCGTAGACGGCGAGCTGTCCCGCGTTGACGATCCCCATGTCCATCCCCGCGTGGATCGCGTGGTAGAGGAAGACCGCATGGATCGCCTCGCGCACCGGGTCGTTGCCTCGGAAGGCGAAGGAGACGTTGGAGACCCCGCCCGAGACGAGAGCGTGCGGAAGCGTCTCCTTGATCCGCCGCGTCGCCTCGATGTAGGCGACGCCGTAGCCGTTGTGCTCCTCGATCCCGGTGGCGATCGCGAAGACGTTCGGATCGAAGATCAGGTCCTCCGCCGGGAATCCGGCCCGTTGCGTGAGGACCTCATAGGACCGCGTGCAGATCTCGACCTTGCGGTCGAGCGAGTCGGCCTGGCCGCGTTCGTCGAACGCCATCACGAGCGCGGCGGCGCCGTAGCGGCGGATCTCGCGGGCCCGGCGGATCAACTCCTCCTCCCCGTCCTTCAGCGAGATCGAGTTGACGACCCCCTTTCCCTGGAGGCACTTCAGGCCCGCCTCGAGGACGGCCCAGTTGGACGAATCGATCATCACCGGGACCCGGGCGATGTCCGGCTCGGTGGCGATCCAGCGCAGGAAGCGCGTCATCGCTTCGACGCCGTCGAGCATCCCCTCGTCCATGTTGACGTCGATCATCTGCGCGCCGGCGGCGACCTGCTTGCGGGCCACCTCGAGGGCCTCCTCGAAGTTTCCGTCGAGGATCAGGCGCCGGAAGCGGGCGGATCCCGCGACGTTGGTCCGTTCCCCGACGTTGACGAACAGGGAGTCGGGGCCGATCTCGAACGGCTCGAGGCCGCTCAGGCGGCAGCGGACCGGGAGGCGGGGGGGGCGGCGCGGGGGATGGGGCGCGACCGCGGCGGCGATCGCGCGGATGTGATCCGGCGTCGTCCCGCAGCAGCCGCCGGCGATGTTCAAGAGCCCGCTCTCCGCCCATTCCCCGAGATGGACCGCCATCTCCTCCGGAGAGAGGTCGTACTCGCCGTACGCGTTCGGGAGACCCGCGTTCGGATGCGCGCTCGTGTACCGGTCCGTCCGCGCGGCCAGCTCGTCGACGTGGGCCCGGAGCTCCGCCGGTCCCAGCGCGCAATTGAGTCCGACCAGCAGCGGCTCGGCGTGGAGGATCGAGTGGAGGAACGCCTCGAGCGTCTGTCCGGAGAGCGTGCGCCCGCTCGCGTCGGGGATCGTGCCGGAGACGATCAGCGGCAGCGACTTCCCGGTCCGCTCGAAGAGCGAGAGGATCGCGTGGATCGCCGCCTTGGCGTTGAGGGTGTCGAAGATCGTCTCGATCAGGAGCAGATCCGCGCCGCCCTCGATCAGCCCTTCGGCCGCCTCGCCGTAGGTGCCGGCGAGCTCGTCGAAGGTGACGTTGCGGGCCCCGGGATCACCGACGTCGGGGGAGATCGAGGCGGTCCGGTTGGTCGGACCGAGCGATCCGGCCACGTAGCGCGGGCGGGACGGGTCGTCGCGGGTCGCCGCGTCGGCCGCCTTGCGGGCGATCCGGGCCGAAGCGACGTGGATCTCCCGCGCGTGCGTCTCGGTCCGGTAGTCGCTCTGCGAGATCGAGGTGGCGGTGAAGGAGTTCGTGGTGACGACGTCCGCGCCCGCCTCGAGGTAGGCGCGGTGGATCTCCTCGATCACGTCGGGTCGGGTGAGACAGAGGATGTCGCTGTTGCCCTTCAGGTCCCGTGGATGGTCCCGGAACCGGTCCCCGCGGTAGTCGGCCTCCTCGAGACCGCAGCTCTGGATCATGGTCCCCATCGCGCCGTCGAGGATCAGGATCCGCTCCGCGAGGAGCCGGTCGATCGGAGGTCGGTTCATCCAGCGTTTCTCCATGTGGTTGCGGGCTTCGGGCTCGGTTCATCCGAGTATAGGGTGCGCCGGGCTCCCGATTGGGACCGGAATCCGGGGGAGCGTCCGGTTCCGGGGGAGTTCGGCCCCGGAGAGGCTGGAATCGGCCAGGCTACGTGGAAACTGATTGTTTCCCTGTCGGTTGGCGCCTCTCGAGGACATTCCCTCTCCGATTTCGGGAGTGGCCCCCTCCCCGATTCGACGGATCGATATCGCTAAGTCCATCGAAATACACGGTCGCGCGACTTGGCACCGGACTTGCCCTAAGGAGGGGCACGTAGTCACCACGGATCGGTACCCGAGACCTAAGAAGGGGGTCGACGATGAAGAAGCTCAGCATACTGGCAATCGGCATCCTGCTCGCCCTGGGTGTGGCCTCATGCGGAACGGACACGGTGCAGGCGCCCGAGACGAGCGCCGTTCCGGAGCTCGTCAACGTCGACGGCAACCCCAATGCGGCGGTTCCGCTCGGAGGGAACGGGAAAGGAGGAAACAAAGGCGGGAAGGACAAGCGGCATCGCGCCTGGCAGTCCATCGATCCGACGGTCGGTGGAACCCTCACCGCCGGTCGCTACAGCATCGAAGTTCCCGCCGGCGCTCTCGACCATACGATGGTCTACAGCGTCACCTCGAAGGAGCAGACCGGCTACGTGATCTGCGAGCTGGGCCCGCACGGGGTGTCGTTCGACGTTCCGGTGACCCTGCGGATCGATCTGTCGGATCTCGCTCTCGATCCGGACGAGCAGTACACCGTCTACTGGTTCGACGAGGAGTCCGGCGAGTGGACGGACGTCGGCGGCACGTACGATCCGTCGACGGGAGTCCTCGAGGCGGAGCTCGAACACTTCTCCAGGTACGGAGCCGGTCGAGCCGGCTGGTAGTTGCCTCCTGGTCCCTGACGGCCCTCCCCCCGGCGCCCGTTCGGTCCCCCCCACCGGACGGG
>WJJW01000344.1 GCA_014729455.1 Candidatus Eiseniibacteriota bacterium | reverse complement strand
CCCTCAATCCGTTCAAGTAGAAGTGGATGCCCCCCCAATCCCGTTCGAACTCCTCCGGGACCGCCGGCGTCGTCCCGGACTCCGGCGGGCGCGTGCGGCCGAGCAACGAAACGGCCCGCCGGGTCTCGTCGCGGAACTCCCCGACCTTCTCCCGCGGGATCGATCGCTCCAGCCGGGTCAGGCGCACGGCGACCTGAGCCTTCAAGCGGATGAACTCCTTCTCGACGCGCACGCGGTGGCGCGGCACGGAGTCCGGCCTCACCACCATCTCGCGAAGCCGCTCCCAGTCGGCGATCAGCCGCCGCAGGTTGGATTTCGCCTGAATCGCACCCACCATCGTTCGCATCGCCCCCACGCTACGCCGACTTCATCAGCTCTCGGGTTCGCTGCTTGTCCTGGAGCCGAGGGAGGACGTCGCCGAGGCTCACGACCCCGTCTCTCTGGAGCTGCATCAACGAATCGTCCATCAAGACCATTCCGTCCGAGAAGCTGCCGGCCATCACGTTGTTGATCTGGTGGATCTTCCCTTCGCGGATCAGGTTCGCGATGCTCCCCGTCACGAACATGATCTCCCGGGCGGCGACGCGCCCGCTCACGTCCTGCCGTGGCAGCAGGACCTGCGAGATCACCGCCTTCAAAGTCAGAGCGAGCCGCGCGCGGATCTCCACCTGGTCCTGCAGCGGAAACACGTCGATGACCCGGTTGATCGTCCGCGCCGCCGACTGGGTGGACAGCGTGCTGATCACGAGGTTCCCGGTCTCGGCGGCGGTCAGGGCCACCTCCATCGTCTCGCGGTCCCGCATCTCCCCGACGAAGATGATGTGCGGCATCTGCCGGAGGGCGCTCCGAAGCCCCGCGACGTAGCTCTTCGTGTCGGGCCCGAGCTCCCGTTGGTCGATCACGCACACCCGCGAGTCGAGCAGGAACTCGATCGGATCCTCGATCGTGATGATGTGGCGCGGCGTCGACCAATCGGTGTTCAGATGGTCGAGCAGGCTGGCGACCGTCGTCGACTTCCCCGCGCCGGTCGGTCCCGTGACAAGGATCAAACCCGAGGGGGTGTTCAAGAGCTTCAGCAGAAGGGTCTCCTGGATCCCGATCGCCCGGTAGTGCGGGATCACCAGCGGCACGATCCGAAGGACCGCCGCGACCGTCCCGCGCTGCCGGTAGACGCTCACCCGGAACCGAGCGACGTCCTTGAGATGGAAGGAGAGATCGAGCTCCTTCTCGGTTTCGAACGTCTTCTTCTGATCGGGCCGCAGGAGCTGATACGCCAGCGTCTCGCTCTCCTTGTCGGTGAGCGTGCGGTCGCGGCTTCCGGTCACCAAGCGGCCGTGCACGTGGTACGTGATCGGGGCGCCGGCCGAGAGGATGACGTCCGAGGCCTCCAGCCGAACGGCCTCGTGCAGGATGTCGACGACGTTCATCGATCAGGGCCCCTCCTCGGGCTCCAGCGGGGGCGCGGGAAGCTCCTCCCCCTCGTCACCGACGATCCACGGAGTGATCTCGATGACCAGGTCGAGCCGCACGTCGTCGCTCCGGTGGTAACGGAATACACGTCCGAGAAGAGGGATGCTGCCGAGGAGCGGGACCCGCTTCTCCGTGACCCTTGTCTCTTCGGAGAGGAGCCCCCCGATGTAGATCTTCTGCCCGTCCCGAACGCGCACGAGCGTCGTCGCCCGCCGCGTGGAGGTCTGCGGAAGATCGTCGTCGGGGCCGACGAACCCGACGATCCGCGAGATCTCCGGCCGCACGAGCGTCGTGATCATCCCGTCCTCCGCGATGCGGGGTGTGATCTCGAGCTTCACCCCGACGTCGATCTTCTCGAGCGTCACGGTCTGAAGGACGCCTCCCGATCCGCCGGGGCTCTGTAGCGAGGTGATGACGACCGGCACCGTCTCCCCGGCGAAGATCTCCGCGAGCTGCGCGTCCAGGGTGACGACCTTGGAGCTCGACAGGAGGTGCGCGTCACCGTTGGTGATCAGCGCCTCCAGAGCGACCTCGAAGGCGTTCATCTGGCGGTAGTAGTCCGCCGTCTCGTCGAGCTTCGTGAACGCGATCTCCGAGGGGAAGTCGTTCGGTCCGCTGGTCCCCTGGTTTCCCTCCGTGATGATCGTCGTCCAGTCGGTGATCTTCTCCCAGTCGATCCCGATCCTCCGCAGGGCGGAGGTGTTGACCTCGATGAGGCGGGCTTCGAGCAGGATCTGCCGCGGCTTGCGATCGAGGCGCTCGATCATCTGCGCGGCCTGCTCCACGGTCGACTGGCTCCCACGAATGACGAGTCGATTCCCGGCGGCGTTCGCGGCCACGTCTTCGGTCAGGACTTCGAGCATCCGCCGCAGATCCGGCGCGTTCGCGTACTCCAGCTCGAAGACCCGCGTCACGAACCCCGTCGGGATGTCGAGACTTTGAACGTCGGCCACGAGGATCGACGAGCCGACCCGTTCGTACCCCAGTCCCGCCGCGCGAACCACTAGATTCAGCGCCTCGTCGAACGGAGTGTTCCGCAGGTGGATCGAGACGACGCGACCCTGCACCTCCGGGCTCGTGGCGATGTTGAGGCCGCTTCGATCGGCGAGAATCCGGAGGACGTCGTTGACCGGAGTCTGCTCCGCGTCCAGCGTCACGAGGCTCCGATCTCCGGGCTCCTGGGCGAGTGCAGCCGAGGACGCGACCGTCAACAAGACGGCGAGGAACACGGGTGCAAGCAGGCGGCCCGCTCGGACGGCTCCACGTGCGTTCGTCATCATTCCTACTCTCCTACCAAGCGGGGAGAACGACCCGCTCACCGGACCGACCGATTTCGACCGACGAGGAGGTGATCTCCACCACCGTCCATCCCTGGAACTGGTCCCCCTTGTGAAGCCACCCGGAGATCTGCTCCCCGACTCCGAGCTGGATCATCGGCGCGATGTTGTCGTAGAGGAGCGCCCGCAAAGCCGGCTTCGGCGCCGGCGCGGCCTGCCGGACCGGATGCGGCTCGGTCGCCCTCGGCTTCCGCACCGTCCCCTCTTGGAACGGATCGCGCCCGGTCGGAATCGAGCTCGCCAGGATGCTGTCGCGGGCGCTCATCATCTCCGCGCTGGCGATGCTCTGCGCCAGCATCGGATCGGGGGTGACGTTGCCCTGCCGGCGCGCGGTGAGGACCTCCGTCGCCGCGTTCTCGCTGCGGATGCCGAGCACGACGACGGCGATGACGACGAACCCCAGAGCGACGTGAAAGCGCGTGAACCTTCTCCCCTCGGACTTCATGATCCGTCCCCCATCACGGCCTCGAAGACGGAGACGTCGATCCGACCTTCGAGCTGGTCGGAATCGAGCGCCGGCGTGATCGTCAACGCGTCGACGGTCACGACCTCCGGCGCCTGCTCCACCGTCCGGATGAAGCTGACGATCTTCGCGTAAGACCCCCGAACACGGACCGCGTAGCGGGATCGGCGGATCTTCGCCGCCTCCGTGCTCGTCTGCGTGGCGAGCTCGAGCCTCTCGAGACCGGCGTCATCGATCGCCGCCGCGAGAAACGCGACCGGATCCTCGTCGGCGGACGCCGCCACCGCGCTGTCGAGGGCGGCGACCCCGATGCAGCGGGCGAGCTGTTCCGCCTCCCGCTCGAGGGATCGCTGCACCTCGGCCCGCTCGAAGAGCTCGACCCGCCGGTCGTTCAACGCCCGGACCCGATCGATCCGCGGCTGGGTGGATCCGAGGTCGATCGCCACGCCGGCCAACAGCGGCAGGGTGGCCAGCGCGATGAAGATAAGGATCCGTCGTGGCAACACTCGCATGGCTACGTCTCCCCCAGGCGCTTCTCACAGACGATCTCGAACTGGCCCGTGCCGTCCCCCTTCAGCGTTTCCAGCCGCACGTCGGGGAGATCGATCGTGATGCGCGACTCCTTCCGAAGCGACTTCATGAAGCGGTTGACGAGCTCCATGTCGCTTCCGGACGCGCTCGCGACGCCCGTCAAGGCGAAGCGCGGCGGGCCGTTCCTCTGGCCGACCTGGCCGATGATCCGCTCGAGACGGAGGTCGGGATCGATCCGCTCCGAGATCGCCGTCAGCTTGGGCGCCCAGTCGATCCGCTGCGCGCGGATCAACGCCAGCTCCCGCGCCACCTGGATTTCCGTCGAAGAATCCACGGGCTGTCTCTGCGCCAGGGACCGGTTGAGCTGATCGATCTCCTGGTCGAGCCGCGCGGCCTGTTCGTCCAGCAGAACGGAGCTGACCAGGAGAGAGATCGCGAAGAGGAACTCCAGACCGACGATGCATGCGAGCACGCCGATCCAGACGGTGCGCAGCCGCTTGCGACGGCGCTTCTCGCCGTACTCCCTGTAGAAATTGAGTCTATACATCGTCGGGATCCCACCAGCGGCAGAGGCCGCATGCGGTCACGAAACGCGTCGACTCCGCGATGGCGGCGTTGCCTTCCGCGTTCTCGACCTCCAGACCCCGGAACGGGTCCAGCGGCGAGAGCTCGCAGTCCAGACCGGATCGCAGGTGCTCCGCAAGGCCCGAAGCGAGCGCCCCTCCCCCGGACAGGTAGAAGCGATCGACCTCTTTGCGGTGCCGCCCCCGGTAGAAGGTCAAGGTCTCGCGGATCCCCCCGATGAGGTCGTCGCCGTACTCGGCCACCGATTCCGCGGAGCCGCCGTAGGGGGGGGCGGCCCCGAGGGGACGCTTGAGGATCCCGCCGGCACGGCCGGTGATCCTCAGGACCACGCCGCGTCGTCCCATGTCGAGCAGCGCGACCCGATCCGCCGCCGAATCCTCGGCGCGCATCGAAGCCATCATCGCGTTCAGACCGGCCATCGACTCCAGATCGACGACCTCGGGCTCCAGCCCCGCCTTCGCGAGGACCCACATCGGGAATTCCCGGGCCGACTTCGGGATCGCCGCGAAGAGGACCCGCATGCCGGGCGGCTTCGCGGTCCCGGCCTCGGTGAACCGTTCGAGGACCTGGAAGTCGATGATCGGCGCCTCCATCTCGTCGAGGGCGAGGTGCTTCTTCGCCTCGAACGGGGCCGAGCGCCGGAGATCGGCGTCGCTCAGCGAGACCATGTCGGTCTCGCGGAAGTCGCCCTCGTCATCGTCGGCCGCGACCGCGATGCGCCCGAGCTGTCGCCTCTGCAGCCGCAGTCGGGAGAGGAGGCGTTCGAGCGCGCCTGCGGCGCGCTCGACCACGTCGCCCGATTCGTCGGGATCCCAGTCCTCGATACCCAGATGCGTGATTCGTCGAAGACCGGGGAATCCCACTCCCCGGACGAGCTTCACGCTCGCCGTCCCGAGATCGATTCCCGTTCGGATCGTCTCGGAGCGCCGCGCGAGCTTCCCCCAGCGCTCGGACAGGAACCGCATACGTCCTCCTCGGGCCCGGGGATTCAACGGCCCCCGGACCCGGTCGTTCCTCCGACTCCCCCTGAGCGGCTAGAGTCCGCTCACGTCCGGCGGATCGGCGTTCGCGTTGATGTTTGGGCACCTCACGTCGATCCGCACCCCCGCCATCTTCCGGCCGGACCGGCCGGTCGCCCGGATGTTCAACGCCGTCGAGTTGGCGTTGCCCCCGGCGCCGGACGTGATCGAGTAGCTGAACAGGTCGCTGTCGGAGAGGTCGACGATTCCGCCGCCGCGCGACGGCGGCCAGGTCGGGTTGCCCGACGTGCTCTGGTGCTCCTGGGCGTACGCCTTGCACGCGGTCAGGATCTCGCCGATCCGCGCCGTCGCCTCGGACACGCGCGCGTTCTTGATGTACTTCCCGTAGATCGGAACGGCGATGGCCGCGAGCACGCCCACGACGACCACGACGACCATCAGCTCGATCATCGTGAAACCCTTCTTCCCCTGCGGTCTCCGGAACCTTCTCATTGTCCTTTCCTCCTAACGAATCACGAGAGTTCGATCCCGGTTGCTGATCGTCGCATCCTTGGCCGGGCCCACGGACACGACGTTTGCCCTTGATCAGGCCGAAACTAGAAGCCGAACCCCCCCTTCATCACCGCATCACCGAGATAGAAGATCGGCAGAAACATGCTGACGACGACGAGTCCGATGATCCCGCCGACCAGAACGATCATCACCGGCTCGATCAACGAGGTGAGCCCGTGGACGGAGGCCTCGACCTGCCGGTCGTAGAAGTCGGAGGCCTTCAACAGCATCATGTCCAGTTCGCCCGCCTCCTCCCCGGTCGCCATGAGCTGCAACACCATCTCCGGGAACTTCCCGGTCTCTCGGAAGGCGGCCGTCACTCCCTTGCCGAGGCTGATCCTCTTGCCCGCGTCGTCGATCGCGGCCGTGACCACGCGGTTCCCCGCGGCCCCCTTGACGAGATGGAGCCCGTCGAGGATCGGCAGACCGCTCCGCAGGAGCACGCCGAACGTGCGCGCGAAGCGGCTCATGACCGCCTTTCGTACGATCGGCCCGAAGATCGGCATGTTGATCAGAAACGCGTCGCGCGCGTAGCGACCCCGCTTCGTCCGCGTGACGGCGGAGAGCAGGCCGATGAAAATCACCGCGAGCAGGATCGAGACGACCACGTTCTCGCGCACCGCGTTCGACGCCTGGACGACGGCGCTGGTG
>WJJW01000343.1 GCA_014729455.1 Candidatus Eiseniibacteriota bacterium | reverse complement strand
CGTCGATCCTGAAGAGCTCCTCGTTTCCGCTCGCCGAGATCCTGACGACGCTGCTCGAGCTGGGAAACCGGGCGATGGGCTGTCCGGTCGAGATCGAGTTTGCGGTCAACCTCGCCCACAAGCCGGGGGACCTTGCGGAGTTCGGCTTCCTGCAGATCCGGCCGATGACGATCGAGGCCAGCGCAATGGACATCGACGACCTCCTCGAGCGCGCCGATCCGTCCACGGTCCTCTGCCGGAGCGCGCTGGCGCTCGGCAGGGGGAGGATCCGAGATATCCGGGACGTCGTGTACGTGAAGCCGGACGGATTCGATCGAAGCGCGACGAATGAGATCGCCGCCGAGATCGAGGAGTTCAACGGGGACCTGGCGCGCGAAGGGGCCGGCTATCTCCTGATCGGGCCCGGACGGTGGGGAACCGCCGACCCGTGGTTGGGCATCCCGGTACTCTGGCGCCAGATCTCGGGCGCGCGCACGATCATCGAGACCGATCTCGAGGACGTTCCGGTGACGCCGTCCGAGGGGACCCACTTCTTCCAGAACCTCACCTCGTTCGGCATTGGATACTTCCACGTGAACCGCGGGGAAGATTCAGGCTCGGTCGACTTCGAGTGGCTGGACCGGCAGCCGGCGCTCCGGGAGAGCGCGCATCTTCGACATCTCCGGCTCGAGAAGCCCCTGGAGATCTGGGTCGACGGCCGCTCGCGACGCGGCCTGGTGCTGCGGGAAGACCCCGGCTCGGATTGACCCGGGTCGTTCCGGTGCAAACGAATCGCCCGGCGGCGGCGCAGGTGCCGCCCCGGGCGATCCCATCCCGGCAGAGCGCGCGGAAGCGCTAGACGACGCCCAGGTCGAGCATCGAGTCGGCGACCTTGATGAAGCCGCCGATGTTCGCTCCGGAGACGTAGTTGATGAAGCCGTCCTCCTGCTTTCCGTACTTCACGCAGGTGGAGTGGATATCCTTCATGATCTGGTGCAGGCGACCGTCGACCTCCTCGCGGGTCCAGCCGATCCGCATCGAGTTCTGCGACATCTCCAGGCCGCTGACCGCGACGCCTCCCGCGTTCGCCGCCTTGCCCGGACCGTAGAGGACCTTCTCCTTCAGGAACACGTCGATCCCCTCGGGAACGGTCGGCATGTTTGCGCCCTCAGCGATGCAGATGCAGCCGTTCTTCACCAGGGCGGCCGCCTCTTCGCCGGAGACCTCGTTCTGCGTGGCGCACGGAAGAGCGACCGTGCACTCGACACCCCAGGGGCGTTGCCCCTCCTGGTACTCGCAGTTGTACTTCTCCGCGTACTCGTGGATCCGCCCGCGCTTGATGTTCTTCAGATCCATCACGTACTCGAGCTTGTCCCGATCGATCCCCTTCGGATCGTAGATCGTTCCGTTCGAGTCGGAGAGCGTGACCGGAAGCCCGCCCAGCTCGAGGACCTTCTCCACGGCGAACTGCGCGACGTTCCCGGAGCCCGACACGGCGACCGTCTTCCCCTTGAAGGAGTCACCGCGCGTGTTGAGCATCTCCTCGGCGAAGTAGACGGTACCGTAACCCGTCGCCTCCGGACGGATCAGGCTGCCGCCCCAGTTGATCCCCTTGCCGGTGAGCACGCCGGTGAACTCGTTGCGCATCCTCTTGTACTGCCCGAACAGGTACCCGATCTCCCGGCCGCCCACGCCGATGTCTCCGGCGGGAACGTCGGTGTTCGGGCCGATGTGCCGCTGCAGCTCGGTCATGAAGCTCTGGCAGAAGCGCATCACCTCGTTGTCGGACTTCCCCTTCGGGTCGAAGTCCGAGCCCCCCTTGCCGCCCCCCATCGGGAGCGTCGTCAGGCTGTTCTTGAAGACCTGCTCGAACCCGAGGAACTTCAGAATGCTCAGGTTGACCGTCGGATGGAACCGGAGTCCGCCCTTGTACGGGCCGATCGAGCCATTGAACTCGATGCGGTACCCCTTGTTCACCTGCACCTGACCCTTGTCGTCGAGCCACGGGACGCGGAAGAGAATCACCCGCTCGGGCTCGACGATCCGCTCCGGGATCCGCGCCTCGAGATAGTGCGGATGCTGCTGGAGATACGGCCAGATCGATTCGATCACCTCTTCGACCGCCTGGTGGAACTCCTTCTCCCCAGGATTCTTGGCCACAACGTATTCCATGAACGCTTTTGCGGAGCTCGGCATCTTCCCCTCCTCCGGGATCAATCCCCACGCCCGGCGTTGCACCGGGAACCCCATGCCAACGATGAGTCATTTTGCGCGTTTCGAAGCGGAAACGCAAGAAACATTCATGATGCAGACGGTGCGAACGGCTCGATCAGGCGCTCTCGCGCTGGGGCACCCGTCGCGCGAGGCGCCCCGGCATCCACTCGGAGGAGGGTCGCTCCAGCCAGTAGGACACCTTATCCAGGAACTCCTGCCTGCGAATGGGCTTGGCGAGATAGTCGTCACACCCGGCGCGGAGGGTCCTCTCGGCGTCGCCGTCCATCGCCCGTGCGGTGAGCGCGATGATCGGGACCTCGTCGAACAGGGAGTCCTGGATGATCCTCCATGCCGTCTCGTACCCGTCCATGACCGGCATCATCATGTCCATGAGAAAGAGGTCCGGAGGGGCGTCGCGGGCCGTTTCGAGAGCCTGCAGGCCGTTGTCCACGACCACGGTCTCGTGCCCCGCCGCCTCGAGGATCGCCCGGAACACGTACTGGTTGGTGGGATCGTCCTCGGCCACGAGGATCCGATGCTTCCTGTCGCTCGCTCCCATGCTGGTCCTCCTGTGCTGCACCTGCGGCCGGCCGACCGCTCCGGTTCGAACCGTGCCCCGACGCGGCGCCGAGACCACGGACCGTCTCGTCTTCTTCATGTTCGGCAAAGAAGATCCCCGACCGAAGGAGGAATCGCGTTGCCCGGCAGCTGGTTCCGGTTGTCCCCCGGACGAAACATGGAGCGGCGAACCCTGTTGACGCCAACATGTTATGCCCGTATCTTCCGACCTGATGGAGGACCGGACGCACCCCTCCGGGAGGATCGCCGGGCCGCGCCGGGCCCGGTCTTCGTCGCGGGGCTCCGCGAGAGCGGGGCTCCGTTGGGCGATCCCTCTGTTGGGGATGCTCGGGGTGCTCGTCCTCCTGTTCGCCGTGCCCCGGGATCCCGCGCCGACCGATCTGCTCCTGACGGCGGAGCAGTATCTGAACTTCGCCCGGGAGTCGCGCGCACACCTCGAGTCGCGCGCAACGTTCGAGGAAGCCGAGGCGACGCTCCAGCGAGCGCGAGCGGCGATGGAGCGCGAGTTCGGTCGTCCGCTGTTCCTGCGCGACTACGACGAGACCCGCTCCCTGCTCGCGCGCGCGCACGGCCTGATCGGCCGCTCGATCGAGGAGTCTCGGGCCGCAGTGTCGCAGAGAGGCACCCGGCTCCGGGAGGAGATCGAGAGCGTTCGGGAGCGAGCGGCCGGGATCCGCCGGCTCCTGGAGAATCTCCCGCCCGAACATCGCACGGCGCTGGCCCACGTCGTCTCGGCCGAAAGCCGGATCTGGGCCGCCGCGGAAGGGCGCAACGGTGCGGACAGCGACGCAGCCCTGGCGAGCATGCGCGCGGCCCGCGAAGAGCTCGACGCCGCGCTCGAGCAGATCCGCGGACTGCTGGTCCGCTACCTCGACCGGCGCGAGAGGTGGCGGCGGGATCTGGAGGAAACCCTCGCCGCCACCCGGCGGCAGGGAGGTACGGCGCTCGTCGTCGACAAGCTGAACCACGAGGTGCACGTCGTGCAGGGAGGTCGGAGCGTTCGCGTCTACCCGGCGGAGCTCGGGCCGGGGTGGCTCGAGCGGAAGAGCCACGAAGGGGATCTGGCGACCCCGGAGGGGCGCTACCGCGTCGTGCGCAGGAAGAGCGGACCGGAGACCCGCTACCACCGGGCCTTGCTTCTGGACTATCCCAATGAGGAGGATCGGGCGCGGTTCACGGAGCTGAGACGACGCGGAGAAGTCCCGCGGAGCGCGCGGATCGGCGGGTTGATCGAGATCCACGGCCATGGCGGGAAGGGGGAGGACTGGACGCACGGGTGCGTCTCGCTCGAGGATCGGGACATGGACGAACTGTTCGCGCGCGCTCCCGTCGGCACCCCCGTGACGATCGTGGGGCTCTGGCGGGAGCCGGCCTGGCTCGAGCAGATTCTGACGGGAACGGACGGATGAGCGGGGGCGATCCCCGCCTCGAGGCGCTCCGTCTCCGCCTGGAGCGGACCGAGGCCGACCTCCGGGAGCGGGGATATCGGACGGAGCGGTGCGTCGCGCATCCCGGTTCCCGGATGGCCAACCAGATCCTGAGCCAGGAGACGCTCGTCCTGCTCCTGTACGGCCGGGTATCGATCGAGTCCGGGGGAGAGCGGGTGGAGCTGCGGGGCGGAGGACGCATGCACGTTCCGTCCGGCGTTCCCTACGTCCTGACGGTGGAGGGGGAGGAGGCCGCATACTGGCTGCAGGGAAGGAGGGCGGAGCGCCCCGGCTCCGCGGAATCGAAGGCCGAGGGGAAGGAGGCAGATCGATGAGCTCGAAGCTCGATCCCGATCAGTTCGAAGCGTTTCAGCAGAAGCATCCGGAGTGGGTCTGGAAGGGGGGACACCTCGAGCGCGAGTGGCGGTTTCCCGACTTCAAGGGCTCGCTCGGATTCGTCAACCGGGTCGGAGAGCTGGCCGAGAAGGCGCAGCACCATCCGGACGTCGACATCCGGTACGACCGGGTCCTTCTGCGGCTCTCCACGCATACCGAAGGAACCGTGACCGAGCGTGACCTTTCCCTGGCGAAACAGATCGACGCGCTCGACTAGGGGATCGCTCCGATCCGGCGGCTGATCCTTCCGCTGTGCGTCGCCCTGTCCGGTCTGCTCCTGTGGGGAGCGAGCCGCTTGCTGGTGCACGGTGCCGAATCTTGGCTCGCCCGATGGGAGCGGCACGGGTTGCCGGGGGAAGCTCCCTCGGGGGACGGCCCCGGGCTGCGGTTCGCCTGGCCTCCGCAGCTCGTCTGGAGAGACCTGACCTGGAGCCCTGGAGGCGGACAACGCCTGCGGGCCGAGCGGCTCGCGGTCTCCGTCTCGCCCGCCGCTCTCCTGCGGGGACGGATCGGAGTCCGATCGATCGAGATCGATCAGGGAGTGCTTCACCATGCGCTCCCGGCGTCGCGGCTCGAGCGACTGCACCGCCTCGCCAGTCTTTCCGAGCGGGAGGAGACCGGCGGAACCGTCGCTCCCGGTCGAACCGAGGGCCGGCCCGGGGAGGTGCGGGTCGAGGTCCGGTCATTCACGACCGATCCGCCCGGCCTGCGGTTCGACCGGATAGAAGGGTGGGGGGCGACGCCGCGGCGAGGGGCGTGGAGCCTCCGCCTCGCTGCATCCCGGAACGATTCGCTCCGGATTCCGCTCCGGATCGAAGGTAGCGGGGGCGCCGGTCGGACGCAGGTCGCTCTCTCGTCGGCTCTCTCCCCGCACCGCGCGATCCATCTGCGGCGGGACGGCGGACCGGAGGCACGGTGGGTGCTGACGGGGACGGACGACGGGGCTCTGCTGCTCGCCGTGCTGGGGGTGCCGGAAGCACCGGGGCGCCCCTGGATCCGAGGAACGGTCGCGTTCTCGCTGGAGGGCACCTCGCTGAACGATCTCCCCGGCCTGGTCGGGGAGATCTCCGTCGAGCGGCTCGGTCCCCCGGGCGGATCGTGGTCGATCGACGGCTGGCTCTGCCTCGATGAGGGGACCGTGTCGCTCGAGGAAGTCGCCCTCTTCAGAGGATCCGAGCGGATCGCGATCGCGGGGCGCTTCGCGGTCCCGTCGCTCCGCTCGATCGACGGCTGGCGCGCCGAGGGGACGGTCCGCGGGGCGCCGCTCCGGATCGCAGGAAGCGCGGACCGCGTCGAGGAGCGCCTCCTCCTTCGAGTCCGGGAGGCTTCCTGGGGGAACGCTGTGGCGGGGCCGGGGTCGCTGCAGGTCGGTCCGTGGGGGAGCGGGGAGACCGGCCTGCAGCTCGCGGGGGGGATCGGACTCGGTGCCGGGGTGATCCGCGGGAAGGGGACGCTTCCCGGAACGGGCGAGGGGATCCGGTTGGTGGCATCCGGCGTGCCGCTGGAGGAGCTTCTGCCCTGGCTGCCGATCCATCTCCCCGGTCGCTGGCGCGGCGGAATCGACGGCGCGGGAACTTTCGTCCGCTCCGGTTCCGGGTGGACCGGGAAGGGAACGATCCGGGCACCCGCGCTCCGGATCGATCGGCTTCCGCTGCTGGATGAGATCGAGACGCTCGCGGGCGGGTCCGGCCGACTCGTGATCGATTCGCTTCGGGCGGACTGGGAGCTTCGGGAGACCGGGTGGCGGGTCGACGGGATCGAAGGCAGCGCCTCCGGGATGCGTCTGTTCGGTACGGTGACCGGAAGCGAATCCGATTCCCTGCTCGGGCTCCTCACCCTTCATCCCGAAGCGGATCCCGTCGCCTCGCGGATCCTGCGTCTCCTCGGCGGAGATCCCTCCGGCCTGGTCCTCGGCGTTGCGGTTCGCGGAGACGCCGTCACGCTGCAGCCGCTCGGGGCTGCGGAGCAGGAGGACTGGTCGGCGAGGATCCGGCGGCGCGGGGACGCGCCTCGCGGGTCGCTCAACGAAGGGAACGTCCCCCGTCGAGAGTCAGGATCGTTCCCGTGACGAAAGGGGCACGCACGAGGTAGACGAGGGCCTCCACGACGTCCTCGGGATCTCCGATCCGACCGAGCGGGATCGCGCGCCGGATCCGCTCGGCCTGCTCCGGCGAGCTTCCCTCCGGCAGCAGCACCGTGCCGGGCGCGATGCCGTTGACGCGGACGCGGGGAGCCAGCCCGCGCGCCAGCCCACGCGTGGCGGCGGCCAGCCCGGCCTTCGCGATCCCGTACGGGAGATACTCCGGGTAGGGCCGCTCCACCGACCAGTCGAGGAGGTTGACGATGCAGCCGGAGCCGCGGGCGTGCATCTCCCGGCCGATCTCCAGCGCGAGCAGGTAGGGGGCGCGGAGGTTGATCGCGACCATCCGGTCGAACGCGTCGGCTTCCTGCGTGTCCAGCGGGGTCCGTTCCCAGGACGAGGCGTTGTTGACCAGAACGTCGATCGGACCCGCCCGCCGGGCTCCCTCCGCGAGGCGCGCCGGTCCGTCGGGGGCGGAGAGGTCGGCGGCGAGCAGCTCCGCCCGGTCGCCCCGCTCCGCGATCTCCCGGGCCAGGGACTCCGCCGCTTCCCGGGAGGTGTGATAGTGGGCGAGGACGGCGTATCCCTCCTGCGCCAGGCGCAGGGCGATCGCCCGACCGATCCGGGCGGCCGAACCGGTCACGAGGGCGGTCCGCACTCCCTCGCCTTTGCCTCCGTTCGTCATCGAACCTCCTTCGAACGGGGCAGTCTATCACGTCGGTCGGGGTTCGCGGGTTGAAGCATCCCGTTCCCGCACCTAGACTCTGCGCGGCGCCGCGAGCGCGCAGGGGAGGGTGGGATGATCGACTTCGAGCTGACCGAGGACCAACGAGATCTCCAGAAGCTGGCGCGCGACTTCGCGCAGAGAGAGATCGCGCCGAAGGCCGCGCACCAAGACGAGACCGGGGAGTACCCCTGGGAGATCGTCCGGAAGGCCTGGGAGACCGGGCTGATGAATACCCACGTACCGGAGGAGTACGGCGGGCTCGGCCTCGGGGTCCTGGACGGGTGCGTCATCGCCGAGGAGATCGCGGCGGCCTGCTCCGGCATCGGTACGGCGATGGAAGCGAACACGCTCGCCGAGGCTCCGCTGATCGTGGGGGCGTCGGAGGAGCAGAAGCGCAAGTGGCTGACCCCGATGATCGAGGAGTTCCGCCTCGCCGCCTACTGCGTCACCGAGCCCGACGCGGGTTCCGACGTCGCGGGGCTCCGCACGACCGCCCGGAAGGTGGGATCCGAGTACGTCCTCAACGGAAGCAAGATGTGGATCACCAACGGCGGCGTCGCCGACTGGTACTTCGTGATCGCGCTGACGAACCCCGAGCGGGGGGCGCGCGGCATGAGCGCGTTCGTGGTCCCGAAGGAGTCGGACGGGATCGAGGTCGGGAAGAAGGAACAGAACCTCGGCCAGCGCGCGAGCGACACGCGGGGCATCACCTTCAACGAGGTGGTGGTGCCGGAGGAGAACCGGATCGGTCCGGAGGGACGAGGCTGGTTCCTGGCGATGAGCGCCTTCGATCACACGCGCCCGGCCGTCGCGGCGGCTGCGGTGGGGGTCGCCCGCGCCGCCCTGCAGCACGCCGTCCGCTACGCGAAAGAGCGAAAGAGCTTCGGGGTTCCGATCGCTCAGCACCAGGCGATCGCCTTCATGCTCGCCGACATGTCGCGCGACGTGGAAGCTTCCCGGCTTCTCGTCTACAAGGCCGCCTGGAGCGTCGATCGCGGACGACCGAGCCAGCTCGAGGCGGCCTACGCGAAGCTGATGGCGGCGGACACCTGCATGCGGGTGACCATCGACGCCGTTCAGGTCTTCGGGGGGTACGGGTACAGCAGGGAGTATCCGGTCGAGAAGCTGATGCGCGACGCCAAGGTCTTCCAGATCTACGAAGGGACGAGCCAGATCCAGCGACACATCATCTCGAAGGGGGTCCTGAAGAAGGGGGCGTAGGACCGGCGCCCTCCTCGGGATCCGGGAACCAGCCGCCGTCCTCCGGCCACAGCCGGAGGACCGCCCGATGGGGCGCCGCGCGGAAACGGCCCCAGCTCGCCCAGCTCCCCTCGAGGGAGGCCAGCCGGTGCGCCATCCGGCCGACCTGGCTCCGGCTCAGGTCCCGGAAGCCGGCGATCTGCTCTCGCCGGTCCTGACTGCGGATCGCCCCGTGCGCCGGTGTCATCAGGAAGCCGAAGCTCTGGAACTCCTTGCGCAGACCGGCCCACCGGAACCGGAGGTGGAAGAGGAACCGGACCGGCTCCAGGGGGAGGCTGGTCTCCTCCAGGATCTCGCGGCGGACCGCCGCCTCGATCGTCTCCAGGCGGTGCAACCCCCCGGTGGGGAGCCTCCAGACGCCCGCCGGATAGAACCGTTTGGTGTGAAACAGGACCCGGCTTCGGGTCCGCGGGACGACGAAGACGACCTCGGCCGTCCGCCGGCTCGAGAGGGGGAAGCCCGCCGGACCGGTCGTCGTGTTCCGCCGGTCGATCGTGATCCACTCGTCGAGCGGGGTGCCGTACCGGGTTCGGAGGAGGGCGATCTCTTCCTCGTAGCGGCCGCGCCGGGGCCGGGCGGCGTTCTCTCCGGGGCTACCGTTCAATCGGTCCATTTCCCCGATTATAGGAGAATCGGCCGATCGGCGGGCGGCGGAGTCCCCGTAACCGGTCGGGACGAGCGGTTAGAGCCGGGGCGCCGGAGACGCGGAAGCCTCCTCGGCCAGCTCCGCGGCCACCGCGTGGAGCGGGTCGGTGCGTGCGGCCGCGTCGCTCATGTCGAGCTTCAGGACCTCCGATTCGAACTTCTTGCGCTTCCGCTCATAGAAGTTCGCGCGCTCGGTGTTGTTCCGCTTCCGGTACCCCTCGACCAGGACGTCGCAGCGGGCGACCAGCTCATCAGCGACGCGGTGCCGTTGCTCGGCGTTGAGATGACCGCTCTGGTAGGCCTTCTCCAGCGCATAGACCCGATACCGGTCCAGACTCCATCCGGGAACGCTCGGGGGAGCCTTCACCCGGACGACGGCCTGGGGGACGCGGTAGATCGGAACGTGCGCGGCGATCCGGATCCAGAGGTCGTAGTCCTCGCAGGCGGGGAGGTTCTCGTCGAAGCCGCCGTGCACGTCGAGACAGCGCTTCTTGGCGACGATCGCGGAGGTCCGCAGCTCGTTGCCGCCCACGATCTCTTCGAACGAGATCGGAAGCGGCGAACGGGTGGGCCGTTTCTTGCCGGCCGCCGCGCGTCCGTTTCGGTCCACCACCAGGCGCCCATGCGCGATCCAGGCGTCCTCGTTCCCGTCGAAGAAAGCGACCTGCCGGTCGAGGTGGCGCGCCTCCCAGCGATGATCCGGTTCGAGGAAGGCGACCAGATCCCCGTGCGCGACCTGGAGTCCGCGATTGCGTGCGGCCCCGATCCCCCGGTTCGGCTGGTAGAGGTACTGGAGCGGGATCTCATGGGTCCAGAAGCCGAAGCCGATGGTCCCGGTCGCGCTCGCGACGTGCTGGCGCCAGAGCGACTCTGCCCGTTCCGGGTCGGGCCCGAGCTGCCGGAGCACCTCGATCGCGCTTCCGTCGGTGCTTCCATCGTCGACGACGATGAGCTCCAGGTCGCGGAACGTCTGGCCGAGGGCAGAACGGAGCATCTCCATCAGACAGTCGCATCGGTTGTACGTGGGGACGACGACCGAAACGCGGGGCATGCGGATCCCTCCCTCCCTGAATCGATCGGACCGGCCGGCTCGTCCCGGCTCCGCGGCTTGACCCCGGGACCGACGCCGGATGAACGGAGCGTCGGAAGGGCGCGTGGTGTATCCTCTCGCGCGAGGAACGTCCTCCTGGTGGGCGCTCTCCGCCTTTCCGAGCCACCGGCAGTCTAGGGGCAAGGGCGGCGAGAGTCAACTCTATGATTTCGTAGGATCAGGCGGAGCTGCTACAGATTTTGCCGAGCCGGGGGAGGCGTCCCGGCGCCGGGAGCCGGTCGCGGGGACCGATCTCCCATCCTGTGAAAGGAGGCAACGATGCGTCCAAGCCGTCGTCGAGCGGGGTGGGTCGCCCTGGCCGTCGCCCTGTTCTTCCTGGCCGCGGGCGGCCCCTTCGGCTGTTCGTCCAGCAAGAAGGTGACGCGGATCGATCCGGAAACGACCACCGACCTCTCCGGCCGGTGGAACGATACCGATTCGCGGATCGTCTCCCAGGAGATGATCCGCGACTGCCTCGCCAACCCCTGGATCAGCCAGCACATGACGGAGACCGGCTCCCGTCCGACGGTGATCGTCGGTCCGGTCCGGAACCAGACCCTCGAGCACATCGCCACGGGCACCTTCGTCGCCGACATCGAACGGGCGCTGGTCGGCTCGGGCCGGGTCGACGTCGTGGCGACCGCGGCGGAGCGCGTCGACCTGCGCGCCGAGCGGCAGGACCAGTGGGAGAACGCCTCGGAGGAGACGATCAAGCGGATGGGCCGCGAGCAGGGGGCCGACTACATGCTCCTCGGGACCGTCCAGTCGATCGAGGACAAGGAGAAGGGGACCAAGGTCGTCGCCTACCAGATCGATCTGACCCTGGTCGACATCGAGTCGAACCGGAAGGCCTGGATCGGCCAGAAGAAGATCAAGAAGGAGATCTCCCGGAGCCGGTACGCCCCCTGATCGAAGCCGGTGATGCGTCCCATGCGGCGGCAGATTCTCCTTTCCGTGGGGTTGGCCACTCTCCCGATCCTGCTGCATCCGGGCTGCGCCCCGTACCGCTACGGGATGGAGCCGGTCCTGGTCCGGATGGAGCAGGGGGACGTTCCGGGCGCCCTGGAGCGCCTGCGGGGCGATCCTCGCGAGGGAGATGCGCTCTACCTGCTGGAACGGGGCCTCCTCGAGCGGCTGGCGGGCCGGCTGGAGGAGAGCAGCCGGTCGTTCGAGGAAGCGGTGGAGATCGCCGAGGATCTCTACACGCGGAGCCTCAGCCGGGAGGCGGCCGCCCTGGCCGTCACCGATCGGGTCCGCCCGTACCGCCCGCCCCCCCACGAGATCCTGCTCGCCCGCTATTACCAGG
>WJJW01000342.1 GCA_014729455.1 Candidatus Eiseniibacteriota bacterium | reverse complement strand
TCTCCCGGCGGGGCGTCTGGCGTCTCTCGGTCTCGTCTCCCGTTCAGCGCCCTTTACTCGATGACGACCAGCCTCCGGATCCTCTCCTCGCCGCCGGCCCGGAGGGTGGCGAAGTAGATCCCGGGAGCGATCTCGGCGCCGTTGCGGGTCTTCCCGTCGAAGTCGATCCGGTGCGTGCCGGCGCTCAGAACGCCGTCGACCAGCGTCTGCACGAGACGTCCGTCGACCCCGTAGAGCCGGACCGTCGCCCGCCCGTCTTCCGGCAACGTGAACGCGAGCGTGGCGCGTCCGGCGACCGGATTCGGCCGCGCGGGGTCGAGCCGGAGCGCGAGCCGACCCGCGGCGTCGTCCGCCGAGACCGGAGCCCCCTCGCCCGTGATCAGGAAGTCGTCCACCGCCGCCTCGACCAGCGAGCCGCCGCCCTCATCGCTCGCGATGAAGCGGACCACGATCTCCTCGGTCGGCGTCACGTAGTCGGCGACGAGGAAGGTCCGTTCCTGCCAGGAGTTCTGCGAGGCGGTCGTTCGCTCGAGATCGGTCCAGCTCGTGCCGCCGTCGCTCGAGATCTGGACGACCCACTCGTCCTGGCCGGGATTGTTGCCGAGGTCGTTCGTGTACCAGCGCCAGTAGGTGATCTCCGGTCCGGTCACCCCCGTGAGATCGAAGGTCGGGCTCGTCAGCGTGGTCCGCCCGCCGTCGACGTCCGCCGCTCCCGCGCCGCCGTCGACCGGCCCCTGGCCGGTCACGAAGCAGTCCGTACCCGGATCGGGCGTATGGTCGTCCTCGGTCTGGCAGGGTTGGCCGTTGTACTCGCTCCCGTTCGGATCGACCCGGACCCACTGGCCGGTCTCGGCGTCATCCCCCACGGCCTCCAGCGTCCAGGCGCCGTCGGCCTCGACGTCGTCATAGAAGAAGCTCCCGACCCGCAGACTGAAGCCGCCGACGGCGGCGTATCCCTGGTTGGCGGTGAACGAGAGATCGCAGTCGATCAGCGCGTCGTCCGGTGCGTCGGTGGAGATCGCGACCCGGAAGGGAGGGGCGAGGACCCCTTCGCCCCCGGAGGGGATCTCCGCGTTGGCGCCCTCCTCGTCGAGCACCGTCAGATACGGGCTTCCGCTGGAGAGGATCGCCTCGATCGCGAGCGCGTCCTGGCCCCCGTCGTTCCCGACGGCGACCTCCAGCAGGAGGACCTCGCCGGGCTCCGGGATCCCGTTGCCGTTGCCGTAGGCGGCGTCGTCGACGACGTGGCCGCGGTAGGCGAGCGTCGGCGCGACCACCTCGATCGTGAACGGCACCTCTCGCGAGCCGGTATCGTCGGTCGCGGTCAGGGTGAAGTCGATCCGCTCCCCGTCGACCACACCTCCGGCGAGCGTCACGACGAACGGATCGAGGTTCGTCGCCTCGCCGTTCGCCGGGATGTCGGGCCAGTCGGCCGCCCCGTCGACGATCGTCGCTCCCTCGCCGCCGGTGGCGAGGCTGCCGGAGCAGTTCGTCGCATCCTGCTGGCCCAGGTTGCGCAGCGTGATCCACAACTCGAGCGTCTCGGCTGGATTCGGATCGCCGTCGCCGTTGCCGTCGGACGGACCGGTCTGGTCGTCGTCGACGACCGTCTCGACCAGCGCGAGGAACGTCCCGTCCGGACTGATCGGCTTCGCGGTGGTCGCCGCGGCGGCGAGGTTCGCCTGCGTGCACCAGGTCGGGTAGTCGAGCGGGTACCGCTCGATCCGGTCCTCGCACGTGTGGTACCAGGGACAGAAGTCCTGCCCCCAGGCTTCCTCTTCGATCGCCAGGATCGCCTGATACCCGTAGTTCCAGAAGGAAGCGTGGTCGCTGGCTCCGATCGCCTCGATCAAGAGGACCGGCTCGAGGACGTCCGACAGGTAATCGTTGATCGCCGTCTCGAGCGTTTGCGCGATCGGCAGGGAGTTGTTGTTCGTGTAGATGATCAGATCCGCAGGGGCGGGATCGTTCCCGCGATAGGCGATCATGTCCATGTTGAAGCAACCGACGACGTCCTCGCCGGCAGCAGCGATGTCGGCGACGTAGGCCGCGGACCCGTACAGCCCCTGCTCCTCCCCGTTGAAGCCGACGAACTTGATCGTATACTCGAAGAAGTACTGGCTCAGGATCCGGGCGGTTTCGATCACCGCGGCGGTCCCGCTCCCGTTGTCGTCGGCCCCCGGAGCGCAGACGTCTGGATCCTCCGAGATGGAGTCCAGGTGACCCACCAGGTAGACGACCTTCTCCGGCTCCACCAGTCCGGGATGCGTCGCCACGACGTTCCGCCTCTCCCCGCTCTGCTGGTAGTAGTGGAATTCCGCGTCGAGACCCATCGCCAGGAACTCGTCGAGGATCCACTGCGTCGCCGCCTCGTTCTCCGGCGTGTAGGTGTAGCGAGTCTCGAAGTCGTCGAGGGTCTGCCACGTCGCGAGGTAGTTCGCCTCCGTCAGCCCGTTGACGATCTCCTGGACGATCGGATCGACCTCGCGCGGCGCGGCCGGCGGGGGGACCGGATCCAGGGTCGACCAGGGAACCGGGTGCGCCTCGATCCGGACCATCTGCTGGAGGCCCTTCATCTGCGACGACGAGCGCTCGGTCAGGCGCGGGTCGATGCCCTCGGGAACCGCCAGGAACACCTCGTGCTCGGTCCGCAGCAGGACCCGGGCCGGAGGAGAGAACTGCGCCGCCCGCCCGTCCTCGACATACGCCACGAAGAGGGTTTCGCCGGCTCCGAGAGCGAGCGGCCGTCCTCCGTGGATCCGGAGATCGATCGTCTGCTCCGGGTCGGCCACCACGAGAATCCCCGAGAGCCCCTCATGGACCAGAAGCGCGCCGGGCTCGATCGGGTCGGTTTCGATGCCGGACGGGAACCAATGATAGGTCTGCGCCGCATCCGCGACGCCGAACCCGACGGCCAGAACCAGCAGCAGCGCCGGCAACGACCGGATGACGGGACGGAGAGAGGACATGCTTTCCTCCATGGTTGCAGTGATCTGGACCTCTCCTCGGTGCCGGAGGGCCGTGCGGACTCGCCTTCCATTCTACCATTTTGTTGGGGCTTAGCGGGATCGACGGTAGGATCGACGGTTGCCGCACGATCGAGGGTCCGACGAACCCCAACCGAAGGAGGAGACGATGGATCTGAACGGAGCACGGGCACTGGTCACCGGAGGCAGCGAGGGGATCGGCCGTGGGATCGCCGAGGCGCTGATCCGCAAGGGCGCCCGGGCCGCGATCATGTCCCGGAGCAAGGACCGGGTGGAGAAGACGGCCCGCGAGATCGGGGCCCTGCCGATTCAAGGGGACGTCGGGAACGAGGAGCACGCCGTTCGGGCGGTGGAGACCGTCGCCCGCGAGTTCGGCGGGATCGACATCCTGGTCAACAACGCCGGCTTCGGCCACTTCTTCCCGCTGGTGGAAGCCGATCTCACGAAGTTCGAGGAGGTCTTCCGGACCAACGTGACCGGGGCGATGCTCATGGCCCGAGAGGCGGCGAAGCGGTTCGTCGAGCAGGGATCCGGCCACCTGATCAACATCTCCTCCACATCCGGTCTCCGCGGCGGCCCGGGAAGCACCGCCTACTCCGGCTCCAAGTTCGCGCTGCGCGGGATGACGGAATGCTGGCGGAACGAGCTGCGCCGCCACAACGTTCGCGTGATGCTCGTCAACCCGAGCGAAGTGCAGACCGGCTTCTTCGAGAAGATCGGCCGGGAGCAGGAGGCCTCGCCGAAGAAGCTGCGTCCGGAGGAGATCGCCGATGCGATCGTCGGGGCGCTGGAGGTCGACGACCGGGGCTTCATCCCCGAGTTCTCCGTCTTCGCGACCAACCCGTTCTGATCCCAGGTTCGTCCTTCGGCGGATGTCGTAGATCTGCTTCCGCTCTCCGATTGACGATCTCGCGGTGCCCGCCTACGATTCCTGGTGATTGGAGGTGCCGCACATGAGCCGTGGTCCAGTCCCTCCCGAGTACGTCCGCAAGCTCCCCGTCTACGTCCCCGGCAAGCCGGTCGAGGAGGTGCGACGGGAGCTGGGGATCACCGACGAGATCGTGAAGCTGGCGTCGAACGAGAACCCGCTCGGGACTTCTCCGAAGGCGCTGGCCGCGGTTCGAGAGGCGCTGGACGACCTCCACCGCTACCCGGACGGTGGAGGGTTCTACTTGCGCCAGTCGATCGCCGCGCGCCAGGGCTTCCCCGCCGAGCAGATCATCCTCGGCAACGGTTCGGTGGAGATCATCGAGATGCTCGCCCGCGCCTACCTCGGTGACGGCGACCAAGCGGTCTTCTCGGAGCAATCCTTCGTGATGTACGGGATCGCGATCGCCGCGATGAACGGCAAGGGGATCCGCGTGCCGGCCACGGAGGATCGGCGCCACGATCTCGACGCGATGGCGGAGGCGTGCACGCCGGAGACGAAGCTCCTCTTCATCGCCAATCCCTCCAATCCGACCGGGACGTACAACTCGCGCGAAGAGATCGACCGGCTGTTCTCCAAGATCCCCGATTCGGTCCTCGTAGTCGTCGATCAGGCGTACTTCGAGTACATCGACCGCCCCGACTATCCGGACTGCATGGAGGATCTGCGGAACGGGCGCAACGTGATCGTCCTGCGCACCTTCTCGAAGATCTACGGGCTGGCGGGGCTTCGCGTCGGCTACGGAATCGCGGATCGGGAGGTGATCGACACGCTCAACCGCGTGCGCTCGCCGTTCAATACGAGCAGCCTCGGGCAGATCGCCGCGATCGCGGCCCTGGACGACACCGAATGGGAGACCCGGAGCCGCGAGGAGAATCTTCGCGAGCTGGATCGCGTCCAGGCGGCGCTGGAGCAGCGCAGCGTCCGCTTCACTCCGTCGGTCACGAACTTCGTCCTCGTCGAGCTGGACCGAGACGTGCGCGAGCTCTTCGTCGAGCTCCAGAAGCAAGGGGTGATCGTGCGTCCGCAGGGCGGACCCGGCCTGGATCGCTGCATGCGGGTCAGCATCGGGACCCGGGTCGAGAACGACCGGTTCCTCGAAGCCCTCGACGCTCTGCTCTGATCGGGCGACTGGAGCGGGGGAGGATCATGGCGAGGTTCGATCCCGAGAACCGCGCCCGGCTTCGGGCAGGCATCGTCTCCCTCGTCATCGGCCTGACCCTGATGGCCGGGAAGTTCCTCGCCTACCGGATCACCGGATCCACCGCCATCTTCTCGGACGCCCTCGAGAGCATCGTCAACGTCCTCGCCGCCGTGTTCGCCCTCGGCAGCATTCTCTTCGCGGGCCGCCCGGCCGATCGCGGCCATCCGTACGGCCACGGAAAGATCGAGTTCTTCTCCGCCATCTTCGAGGGCGGACTGATCTCCTTCGCGGCGGTCGCGATCGCCTACCAGGCGATCGTCTCGCTGCTCGGCCAAGTCGAGCTGCGGCAGCTCAACGCCGGGCTCGCGATCACCGCGGTCGCGGGCGTGATCAACGGATTGCTCGGCTGGTACCTCGTCCGGGTCGGGCGGCGGACGCGATCGATGATCCTGATCGCCGACGGCAAGCACGTGCTTTCCGACGTCTGGACGACCGCCGGCGTCCTGGCGGGTCTCGGCCTGGTCCTTCTGACCGGTCAGCGATGGCTCGATCCGATCGTCGCGCTGGTCGTCGCCGTCCATCTCGGCCGGACGGGGTTCCTTCTCGTCCAAGAGGCCGCGCGGGCTCTTCTCGACGAGGAGGATCCCGAGCTGCTGATGGAGATCCTGAGTGCCGGCGAGGCCGTCCGGTTCCCGGGGATCATCCGCCTGCATCACCTCCGCGCGATCCGGGTCGGAAGCTTCGTGCATGTCGATGCGCACGTGGTCGTCCCGGAGTTCTGGTCGGTCCTCCACTCCCACGAGCACACCGATGCGTTCGAGGCGGCGGTGCTCGAGAAGTGCTCGATCGACGGCGAGATCCTCTTCCATACCGATCCGTGCCGGCAGCTCTACTGCTCCGCGTGCGACCTCCCCGAGTGCCCGGTCCGGCGGGAGGAGTTCACCGAGCGACCTCGGCTCACGCTCGAGGAGGCGACGATCCCGGATCCCCCGAAGCATCAATCCTCGATCGAGGCGGTGGAGGAGCAGAAGCGATCCCCCTGACGATCGATCAGGTGCTCGCGTTCCGCGCGGCGCGCCAGCACCTGGTGCAGCGGGCGCCTCGGCGACGCCTGGTCGCGGTCGTCCGGGACCTCGTCGGTGTGCAGGCGCAGGTTCCCAGCGCCGCTTCGCTCTCGTTGTGGGCCAGGGTGGAGGGGATCTCGCCCGAGACGATCCGGCAGGCGCTCCAGCGCCGGAAGACCATCGGGCGCTTCTGGTGTCTGCGGGGAACGACCCATCTCGTGGCGCGGCGGGATCACCGTCTGCTCGTCGACGCCCTCGGGCCGGAGGTCGGCGGCCTGTACCGCGTGCTGCGAAGGCACGGTCTGAGCGACGCCCGCTTCCGGGAGTGGGCCGCGGCGGTGCGGACGGCGCTCGCATCGGGTCCGTCGAGCCGCGAGCAGGTCCGGGAGATCCTCGCGACGTGGTTTCCGGAGAGCCGGGAGTTCATCGGATCCTGGGGCGGGATCCTCCGGCTTCTCGCGCAGGAGGGCGCGATCCTCTTCGGCCCGACGCGCGGGAACGAGTCGACCTTCGTGCGGACCGATCAGTGGTGGCCGGCCGGGTCGACGGGCCGCCGGGAGGCAGATCCGGTCGCCGCGTTGCTCCGGCGCTATCTCCGGACGTTCGGGCCGGCGAGCCTATCCGACTTCGCCTACTGGTCCGGATTGACCGTTGCGGCGGGCCGGCGTGCCGTCGCGCACCTGGATCGCGAGGTCACGGAGGTCCGGGTCGGCACGAACCGGCTTCTCCTTCTCGAGCGGGACCGTTCCGCTCTGGAAAGCGCGGAGCCGACCGGCGCGCTTCGTCTCCTGCCGAACTTCGACGTCACCCTCATGGGGCATCGGGACAAGGATCTCTACCTGGATCGCACCCGCTACAAGGAGGTCTTCCGACAGGCAGGTTGGGTCAGCCCCGTGATCCTCCTGGACGGGCGCGTGATCGGGATCTGGTCCCACCGGCTCGCCGGAAAGGCGCTGCGGGTCCGCCTCGAGCCGTTCGCGTCGCTTCCCCGCGGGGGCCGCGGTCGGCTTCGTGGCGAGGGGGAGGCGCTCGCCCGTTTCCTCGGGGCGGAACGGGCCGTCGTGGATCGGTCGTGAGGCGTGGGGGCGCCTCTCCGATCCGAAAGAGAACGAGCCCGCCCTGCAGGTCGGCCACGAGGACCAGATCTTCTACGATGGCCACTCGGTAGGCCGACACCAGCGTATCCGCTCGTCCGCGCAGTTCGAGATTCGACGGATCGCTCACCTCCACCATGAGCAAGCCATCGAACCAGTCCGCGACGTAGGCCACTCCATCCAAGACCTCGACGTCATAGGCGCTGTTCATCGATCGATCCGCTCATCACGGGATCGTAGGGATCGGATGCGTCGATCATTCCCACACCGATCTCACCGTTGGCGACATCTACGATCCTTCCGTAGACCTCGACATCGAACGGCCACGCCGTGAGGCGGCGATGCCCCATCTGGACCGGATTCTCCGGATCCGACGATCTGCGGCTCCTCCGGGCTTCGCACGTCGACGATCCGGAGACCTCCGGACCAATCCGCAACGTAGAGGTAGTCGCCGGAGCTCACGCAGTTGGATGCGTACCCGGAGATGTCCAGATCAGTCACAAGCCACGGAAATTGCGGCTCCGAGATATCGAGCACTGTCACACCATGCGCACCGATCGACGGCTGCGCGTATCCGTCCTTCACCGCCGCCCCCGTCACGGAGTGCTCCTCGCTGTGCCTCGAGAGGACGTGCAGAGAGCGACGGTAGTCGACGAACTGGGCGCGAGGCGGCCCGACGAGAACCTACGTGAAGATCCCGAGGCAACCGAACAAGCAGATCAGATGGGAGAGACGGGGTCGGTGGGATCCGTGGCGAACCATGAGGCTGCCTCCTGCAGAATCGCGGGCGCGGCAAACCAACGCTTCCTGCAAGTAAGCATAGACGATCAAAACGCAACGGACCGTCGGGGGGTCCCCACCGGGGCGAAGACCCCGGCAAGGCTGGAACATCGCGGGAACCTGCTGGTATCCTCCCGGGATCACGGCAAGAAAGGAACCTCCTGTGGCGTTGGCCGTCCGGTAATCGATGAAGAAACCTCACCCCACCGCCGGCACGGCCCGTGGCGGCAACGCCCAGAAGCCCGATGGGCCCGAGCGAAAGCCTGCAGGGCCGTTGCACCGCGTGAACCGAGTGCTCTCTTCTTCTCTGCTCCTTGTTTCAGGCCTGACGGTGTTCTTCATGGGGTTTCATTCCATCATCGAGCCCGACACCTGGTGGCACATCAAGGTCGGTGCAGACATTCTCTCCGGACTCGGAATCCCCCGGATCGATGCCTACTCGTATCCATCCGCCGGTGAACCGTACGTCGACCTTCATTGGCTGTTCCAGGTTTTGCTCCATTCGATCCATCAGCTCGGGGGAGAGGCGGCGGTGATCTGGGCCAAGTGCCTCATCGCCCTGGGAAGCTTCGCCCTCGTCTATCGGCTGTCGCGCAGATGGCTCTCCCCTCCTCTCGCCGCCCTGCTCGTCGTCTTTGGGGGAGTCGTTTCGAGCGAGAGACTCCTCGCTCGGCCGGAGATCGTCACCTACCTGCTCCTGGCTGTCTGTCTCTGGCTGCTCCGGCGCCACCTGGAAGGGGCACGGATGGCCTGGCTGGCGCTGCCGGCGGTGGTCCTGCTCTGGGTGAACGTCGAGGGGCTCTTCATCCTGGGACCCATCGTCATCGGCGCGTATGCGCTTGGTCGAAGGCGCGATCGCAAACTCTGGCTGGCGCTCGGTCTTTCGATCATCGCCTCTCTTGCCAATCCGTACTTCCTGACGGGCGCCCTGCACCCCTTCACGCTCTTCATGAAGGTCAACGGCTCTTTGGACATCTATTCCAAGACGATCGCCGAGCTGCTCGGTCCCTTCGAGGGGGACTTTCAGCATCCGGCCGTGATCGTCCTGCCCTACTTCCTCGGACTCATCGGACTGACCTATCTCCTCTACTTGCGACGACCGCATCTCCATGAAGCGCTTCTCTTGGTCGCGTTCATCTACCTGGCGATCTCCTCACGACGGAATCTCCCCTTGCTGGCGATCGTTGCAACGCCGATCGCCGCCCGATGGTTGGGTGAGGGACTGGGCCGTTCCTGGTTCCGGTCCATGAGGGAGCGGATCAAGCCTGGAACACGCGCGGTGATCACGGCGGCGTGTTTCTGCATCTCCATCCTCGGTCTGGTCTCCTACGACGTAGCTCTCGCCAATGGGTCCCTATACAATGCGATCTCCACGAATCGTCGGTTCGGTACCGATCCCGCGCCGGTCGTCTTTCCTCGTGCCGCGGTCGAATTCCTGAGAGCGAACGATGTCGACGGTCCTTTGTTCAACCTCCTCGGATCGGGCGGCTATCTGATCTACGCCTATCCGGAGGAGAAGGTGTTCATCGATGGGAGGCTCGAGGTTCACTCGACCGCCCACTACAAGCGCTACCTCGGGATGCTGGGAGGAGGGACCGCATGGAAGGAGGCGGAGGAGGAGTTCGACTTTCGCTTCCTGATTCTCAACTACGCCAGCGCGGTCCCTTTGACCCTGGAGAGGCTGCAAGACGTGACCTGGGAGCCGGTCTACCTCGACGATACCGTGATCGTCCTGGTCCGGAACGACCCGGCCAACGAGCAGTTGATCCGTACCCACCGGATCACCCGCGACGGGCTCCGCGCCGGGTATCCGTCGATCGGCGACTTCGACCTGGACCGTCTGCTCCACACGGCTGGAGTTCCTCCCGAGCGCGGAATCTTCGAAGCGCGAGTCTACCCATGGGGCCGGCTCTACCTCGGCCAGCTCTTCGGTGTCCTCCGACTTCCGGATCTCGCGGCCTACCAGTTCGCCGAGGCGGTCGAGCAGATGCCCAGGAACACCACCCTCCGGTTTCTTCTGGTGGACGCCCTGGTCCGGGGGAGTCGGACGGATGCCGCACGTAGGATCCTGGCGGAGACCTCCCGGCTTCCGCTCTCCCCGGCCGAGAAGGCCACGCTCGCGGAAAAGCAGAGGAACCTGAGCAAGGCCGAGCAGCCTGTGCCCGACTGAAGATGATGAAGGAGGCCCCGGCGTCTTCCGTTCCCGCCGGACGCGGTCCGGCTACAGCAGCTCCCGCGTCGCCTTCTCCGGCTCCTCCGGATCGAAGCGGACGAGCGCCAGCTCGGGCCCGTCGTGCGCCGCGCTGAACGCGTGCGTTGCGCCGATCCGCGTCCGCCAGGTTCCGGTCAGCCGCGGCGCCTCGTGGATGTGGCCGTGCAGGGTGACCCGCGGTTTGCGGCGTTCGATGAAGCGCGCCACGGCGATGCTCCCGACGTGGACGTCGACCGGCACCGCGTCGACCACGTGTCCGTCGAGCGCCGCTCGATCCAGGAGGCTGCGGTACGGAGGCGTATGGAAGAGGAAGATCGCCCGCTCGAGAGACCCCTCGCCGGCAAGCGCGTCGAGGTCCTTCTCGATCGTCCCGTAGCGCGCCTCGGCCTCATCGACCGGGGTCGAGCGACGCCCCTCCTCGGGCGACACGCACCCGGGATCGACGCTGCGGGAGACGTCGTAGCGTTCCCAATCCTTGAGCTGAAACGGGGTCGGAGGAACGTAGGAGTATCCATAGACCTCGAACTCCCCGAAGGGAGCCTTGCGCTCATGGGCGTAGGTCCAGACCTCTCCGTTCGCCATGAGGACCTTCTCCTCCTCGGCGCGCCGGTCGTCGTTGCCCAGGATCACGAAGACTCGAGGGTACTGCTCCCCCATGTCCCTCCGGATCCTCTGGAGCTCCGGGACGAGGAAACCCTGGAGGAACCCGACATCTGGTCCGGCGGGATCGTCACGGCCCCCGAGCCCGAGCGGGAGCAGATCCCCGCCCAGGAAGACTCCGGAGGGCCGTTCGTCACGGATGGCCGCGAACAGCTTGCGATAGCGGCTCTCGCTGCCGTGGAGGTCGGAGACGAAGAGGCAGAGGTTCATGGTGACTCCGGTTGTTCCCCCCCTTCGGGTACGACGGTCATCATTTGGTCTTCCTTCTGCTCCAGGAACGCGTCCCGACAGTGCGTGCAGCAGAAGTGCATCTCACGCCCGTCGATCGTCTCGGTGTGCACGGTCGGCCGGGCGCGGAGCTGGACCATTCCGCAGCCGGGGCACCGGTAGGTCGCGAACTCCTCCGGGCTCTCCTTGAATTGGTTCATCGCCTCCTCGGTGGCGAAGTACCAGTAGCGCCCATCGTGGTGCGTGCGGTACTGCGCGTCCCGGATCGCGATCCGCTCCCCCGTCACCGCGCAGGTCGTCGTCGCGTACGTCTCGGGATCCCGGCGGAACCGATCCAGGTTGCCGGACGAAGCGAAGTGGTAGACCTCGTCGAGGAAGATCGCCGTCGGGGCCCCCTCCTCGGGGACGGTCTCGCCGCTGACCGGGTCGACCGCCGTCTCGATCTGCGGTTCCTCCATCGGCGCGTCCGCCGGCGGCTGCTCCTCGGCCTGCTGTTCGGCCTGCTCCGTGCGATCCCCGGCGCAGCCCGCGTACCCGAGAACGACGACTCCGGCGAGCACGATCCATCCGAAACCACGAATCCGATCCATCATCCCTCCCATCGGCTCCCCCCTAGGCCGGCTTCGGCCGAAATCTCCTCAGGCGAAGAGAGTTGCTTACCACGGACACGGAGCTCATTGCCATGGCAAACGCCGCGATCATCGGGCTCAGCGACCACTGCAGCCAGGGGTAGAGCACCCCGGCGGCGATCGGGATCCCGATGACGTTGTAGAAAAAGGCCCAGAACAGGTTCTGGCGGATCGTCCCCAGCGTGCGGCGCGAAAGATCGACGGCCTCGACGATCTTCCGCAGATCGCCGGCCAGCAGGGTCACGCCGGCGCTCTCGATCGCCACGTCGGTTCCGGTCCCGATCGCGACACCGACGTCCGCCTCGGCGAGGGCCGGGGCGTCGTTGATCCCATCGCCGACCATCACGACCTTCCGCCCCTCTCCCTGGAGCGCCCGGACCGCGGCCGCCTTGTCCTCGGGCTTCACCTCGGCGAAGACCCGCTCGATCCCGATCGTGCCCGCCACCGCCTCCGCCGCGCGCCGGGCGTCTCCAGTCATCATCGAGACGGCGAGGCCGCGCTCCGACAGGGCCGCCACCGCCTCGGCGGAGCCTTCCTTGATCGGATCGGCGATCGAGAAGATCCCGGCGAGCTTTCCGTCGATCGCGACGAGCCCCGCCGTCCGGCCAGCCGTCTGCTCCCGCTCGAGGACCGGTTCGGCCGGCGTCGCATCGATCCCCTGCTCCTCGACGA
>WJJW01000341.1 GCA_014729455.1 Candidatus Eiseniibacteriota bacterium | reverse complement strand
GCGTCGTCCTTCCCGTCCCAGACGACCGACCGGCGTCCGGCCGGAACCATCCCGTCGACCAGCGAGCGGACCTTTCGGCCCGCCACGTCGTAGACGGCCAGTTCGACCTGCTCCTGACCCGGCAGGTCGAAGCGGATCGTCGTGACCGGGTTGAACGGGTTCGGCACGTTGACGTGCAGCGCGTGCCGCGTCGGGATCGACAGGTCCTCGACCGACTCCGGCTCCCCGTTGACGTTCACCGTCAGCGAGCTCGCCGCGCCCCACACACCGCCGGCGTCACGGCCGCGAACCCAGAGCGTGGTCTCCGGAATCGTCAGCTGGGCGCTGTTGATCATGATGTCGACGTCGACGGTCGGCGAATCGAACGTGCCGTCCATCGCCGTTCCATCCCCCGGATCGGCAGGCACCGATCCGTGCGACCACTCGGCCGCGATGATGTTCTGTCCTCCGAGACCGACGTCGGTCACGCGCGCGGTCAGCAGGACCGGATCCGGAATGTAGATCGGATTCGGATCGATCATGATCGAACCACCGACCACCTTCGGTCCCCTCGTGTCCCCATCGGGCCGGTTGATCGTGAACACGTCGGTCGACGAGTCGACGCTCGTCAAGACCGGGTCCCCGTCGTCCTGCAGCACGACCCGCACCTTGTAGGTGCTGCCGTTCGGAATCGACGTGATGTCCCAGCTGTACGGGCTCGTCCCCGGCGCGTTGGTGATGAGGATCCAGGAATCGCCCGCGTTGTCGCTGTAATAGAGCTCCCGGAGGGCGATCGTCTGGCCGGCGTCGACCTCCTCATCCCACGAGATGAGGATCTCGTCGTCGGTGTACTCCTCACCGCCGTCCGGACCGAGGAGCGTCGCCGCGACGTTGTCGCGTCCGACCAGCCAGGTCAGGGTCTTGTCCAGGATGTCCGCACGGATCTCGCTGTCGTCGAAGTCGTGGTCCACCCGCGTGATCTCGTAGAAGTTGCTCACGAGTCGATTCCGGGTGCCGCCCCAGAGCGATTGCGAGGGGTTGCCGACGTTGCTGTTCGAGATCCAGCGCACCGCGATATCGTCCGGAGTGTCGTCGTTGTTCCTCCAGACGTAGTTGAACGCACCACCGTCGCTGACGCCGTTGACCTCGTCGCCGGCCGCTCCCGGTCGGAACGGGGAGTACGGCACGCCGCCGGTGTAGTCGCCGCTGATCGGATCGCCACCGTAGCCGGTGTTCATCGACCAGGTCAACGGGTCCTCGGTCCACGTCGCCTTCAGCTCGTCGCGCATCCACTGGCATCGGGCAACGCTGTAGTCCGGCGAGCTCGGGTCGCAGAAGTCCCACGCGACGTCGTGCGACCAGACCGTCAGCCGGCTCCCGAGGTCCATCAGCTTCGCGATCGAGTCCATCGCCGCCTGCGTGAACATCGGGTACTGCTCCCAGCCTGTCTGCCAGACGACGGCCTTGTAGGACGCCATCCCGGCGTCCGGGTCTCCCACGAACGGGATCGCCGCCTGATTGCCCCGCCAGACCGACTTCGACCACCCGCTCCGCTCGAAGGCGAGGTCGTAGCGATCCTCGCGCTCGAAGGTCTCGTCGCCGATGACGAGCAGGACGTCGCCGTCGCGTCCGGTGCTGAATGTGTAGTGGAATCCGCCGTTGTCGTCACGGGCGCTGTTGTTCTGATGGTCGGACGACTCGACGTCGTAATAGTAGAGCTGATTCGGTTGGAGGTCGGTCAGCGTGACGACATGCTCGGTGGCGAGCACGTCCACGAGATCGCTCTCCTGCCCGAGACTGGGCGTCGTTCCGTAGTAGACCTTCGCGTTGGTGAGAGTGGACGTGTCCCACTCGATCGTCGCCTTCGTCGCCAAGAGGTCGGTGGCCCGGACGTTGGTGATGATCGTTCCGACCAGGTCGACCTTCGCGTTGGTGACCAGCGTGGCGGCGGGGTCGTCGTCCTCATAGGTGATCGTGATGTCGTCGCCGTTGCTGATCGAAAGCTCCCCGTCCTCGGAAACCGGATACGTCGCCCGCAGCGGAAGGACGCCGGTGTAGACGCCGTTCGATCCGGTCAGCGTGACGGTCTCCGTGTTCGGCTCGGTGGTGCTGGTCGCGACCACGTCGACCGTGGGGCCGGCGTTCAGATCGACCACGCGGATCGTCATGTCCTCGATCCCGTAGTTGACCTTGTCGAGGGTGACGATTCCACCCTCGCTGCCCAGGCCGCCGCTGATCACGAGCGCGAACGGCTGCGGCCCGAACGGGGCGTTCAGCGCCTCGACGCGGAAGGTCCAGACGCCGAGCTCCGGCGTATCGCGACGGACGCACTCCTCGACGTTCAGGTCGTCCAGGTCGCCGCCCGGAACCGACTCACCGAAGGTGTAGTTGTTCCCGTAGTAGGTGTCGCTTCCGTCATCCGCGATGAGATTCAGGTCGTTGACGAGCTGGATCCCGGTCCCGGGGCTTCCCGGATAGTCGGTCCAGACCAGGGTCGCCTTCAGCGGGATCGAGTTGTCGGCGACGTAGACCTGGTACTCGACGTACTCCCCGGTCAGCAGGCCCTCCTTGAAATCGACCACGGCCAGCTTCCGGTCGTCGCCGGCGAAGTAGGTGACGTCGTCGACGAGGATCCGGCCCCAGCCGATGTAGTTGCTCGGAGCGGTGACCCCCGCGATCTGCCGGTACGCGGAGTTGACGGCCATCGCCTTCAGCAGCGCCGCCGAGGGATTCGGCATCGCGTTGCCCGGCACCTCGGCCCCGGTCGGATACCAGCCCTCGGTCAGGTACTGGCGGATCTGAGCGGTCGCCCCCGCCATCGCGGGGCAGGCCATACTGGTTCCGGCGTACTGGGTGTATCCGGTGTCGTTGGCTCCGTAGGCGGAGTAGAGCTGCGCCGGCGCGCAGATCGTCGGCTTCAGACGCCCGTCATCGGTCGGACCCCGAGAAGTCGACGAGTAGTACATATCGGAGCTGTTCCCGTTGAGCGTCCCACCCGCGGAGACGACGTTCTTCGCGGAGGCCGGGCTGCCGACCCCGTTCTCCTGGCCGGTGTTGCCGTTCGAGAAGAACGCGAGGAAGTCGGGATGGAGCCACATGAACTGATCGGCCGTCATGCAGTGCAGGTCGTAGTAGCCGTAGTTGTCGCGGCCCCAGCTATTGGAGACCATGTGCGCGGAGCCGCCCTCGTTGCCCGTGTACGGCAGGATGAACACGTCGTTCAGGTCGTCCGGAACGAGGATCCCGGCGCCGATTCCACCTGCGTCGAGGAGGTAGATCTTCGACTTCAGCGCCATACCGTCCCGGTTCGACCCGCCGCCGACGTAGGAGTCGTCCCCCGCCACGGTGCCTGTGGTGTGCGTCCCGTGGTAGCCGCTCGAGGCGTTGTCGCCGAAGGCGATGTCGGCGAACGGCGTGGTCGGCTGGTAGGCGATGACCTTCCGATGGTTCGGGTAGTCGCCGAAGTCGGTGATCGGATTGGCGGGATCACGGAACATGTCGTGCGAGGTTCGCAGGCCGCTGTCACAGACGCTGATGATCTGCCCCTCGCCCCGAAGCCCGAGGTCCCAGAGCCGGCGATCGTTGAACTGCCAGGTCTGGACGACCCACTGGCACTGGTTGTTGTGGGGCTGCGGCACGATGTACGGCTCGATCCAGGCGACCCCCCGGATCTGCGCGACCGCGGGGAGATCGGCCGTGTCGATCGTGGCGCGAACCATCTTGTTGATTCCGTTGTCGGTGGTCCGCTCGATCGTCGCCCCGGTCGCCGTCAACGCGCCGGTGATCTGGTCGAGATCCTCCTCCGGAAAGACGAGAAGCACCATCTCCTGCGGTCCCGGCTCGCTCATCTCCGGCTGCGTGCTGATCTTGTAGGCCGGATGATAGAGTCCGGTCCAGGCGATCCGCTCGACCGCAGCGATCCGCTCGTAACCCTGACCCGTCATCGAGACGAGCAGCGCGAACTCGGGCACGTACCCGAGCACGGTGCCGCCGAGCGACTCGACGAGCGCGTGGTCATCCGGCGTGATCGGTCCCGCGAACTGCAGGATGAAGTAGCCACGCTCGGGGGCCGCGGGGGGGGTGGCGCGCAGGGCGGCCGGGATCCCCAGATCCGCATCATCTCCCGCCGGATCGATCGTGAACCCGGCCAACCGGATCAGCGCTGGCTGCGCCGGCGACTGGGGAGCGAACCGCCCATGGTCCGCCTCCCAGATCAGCTGTGCGGCTTGCGGGGGGACGGCCGGAAGGTCACCAGAGGAGAGACCGGCCGCGCCGGTCGTCCCGGCCGCGTCCGTCTTGAACGCCTCCGCCGGAAGCACCCCCATCGCCGTGACGAGGAAGAGTCCGGCCGCCACCAAGACCAGAACGGAGATCGGGTCCCGGCTTCGTGCTTTCGGCTTCTGGCTCGATCTGCTGCGAATCATGTTTCCTCCCCTTGATCGGCCGCACGGCGGCCGGAAAGACGTTTGGGTGAAGAGTCGGGGTATCGCTGCGATATGCCCTCGATGCGTATCCTGCCAAGATGGGGTGTCGATCCGGACCGCTTCGCCGCGGACCGCCCGGTCGGCGCGACCATACCGGACCGGAATCCCCAGAGATTAGCCGTAAGTTATTATAATCTATCGAGACGCAAAGGTACAGACGTGGATGGCGTGGGAGGAACGCTGTATGAGCAAAGCAAATCAGGAAGTTGCAGGGAATCGGGTGGTCGTCCAATTCGGGGCCGACACGATGGGTCACGGTCCTGCGGAGCTCGGACGGGTCCTGATCCGCTCGTTCGTCAAGACCCTCGGGACGACGGGGCGACGGCCGTGGCGGGCGGTGTTCGTGAACACCGGGATCCACTTGACGACCGAGGGATCGGATCTGATCGAGGATCTCCGGAAGCTCGAAGCGGACGGGCTCGAGCTGCTCTCGTGCGGCACCTGCCTGGACTACTTCGAGAAGAAGGAGAAGCTCCAGGCGGGCCGGGCGAGCAACATGCAGGAGATCGTCGAGACGTTGACGACCGCCGACCTCGTGGTGCGGCCTTGACCGGCGCCCGGCCCGAGGAATGACGACCCCGACGGAGTGCCGCGGCCTGGTCCTCTGCGATTCGATCCATCACGTCCTGGCGCTGGAGAAACGGTTGCGGGCCGCGGACGTGCCGATCGACCTGATCCCGGTGCCGCGGGCTCTCAGCAGCGACTGCGGGGTCGCGATCGCCTTCGCCCTCGACGCGCTGGATCCCGTGCGCCGGATCCTCGCCGAGCCGGGCGTGCGGTGGCGGGGGCTCTTCCGGCGGGACGGGGACGACTGGCGGGAAGCAGAACCGGTCTAGCCCATGGTCAGTCGTCTCCGAACCGTTCCTCCAGCTCCACGCCGAGGCCGTCGGCGATCCGGTTGACGAAGGCGAAGTAGGCGGTCGCCGCGCAGATGTCGTGGATCGCCCGGTCCTCGAACCCCGCGGAGCGCAGCGCTTCCACGTCGCCCGCGGCCATCAGTCCCGGGGTCCGGGTCAGCTTGGCGGCGTAGGCGAGCATCGCCCCGTCCCGCTCCGCGAGAAGGTCGCTCTCGCCGCGCTCCACGAGATCGACCTGAAGCCGCCGCGCCTCCTCCTCCGTCCCCCCGTTCCGTATCCATTCCCGCCGGAGCCCCGCCCCGTGGTGCTCCACTCAGTACACGCAGCCGTTGATCCCGGAGACGAGGACGGCGATCGCCTCCCGCTGCACGCGCGAGAGGGGCGAGGGACGGTGCATCAGGGTGCAGTAGAGCGCGAAGTGATCCCGCATCGCGCGCGGATGGACCCCGTGGATCCGAAGGATGT
>WJJW01000340.1 GCA_014729455.1 Candidatus Eiseniibacteriota bacterium | reverse complement strand
GCGAACATCCTGCTCGGTCGGCCCGACGCGGGCGAGGAGGAGGTGGTCGCCGCCGGCAAGGCGGCCAACGCGGATCCGTTCATCCGCGAGCTGGCGGAAGGGTACGAGGCCCAGATCGGCGACCGCGGGGTCAAGTTGTCGGGCGGGCAGCGGCAGCGGCTGGCGATCGCCCGGGCCATCCTGAAGAACCCGCCGATCCTGATCTTCGACGAGGCGACCAGCGCGCTCGACAGCGAGAGCGAGGCGCTCGTTCAGGAAGCGCTCGAGCGACTGGTCCGGGACCGGACGACCTTCGTCATCGCCCACCGGCTCTCGACGGTCTTGAACGCCGACCGGATCGTGGTGCTCGAGGCGGGTCGGATCGTGGAGTCGGGAACGCACCAGGAGCTGATCACCCGCGGCGGGACCTACCGGCGGCTGTACGAGATGCAGTTCCGGGACCCGGCGCGGCTGGAGGGATGACCCGATGCACGAGGGGACCGTCAACCTGCGCTGTCGGCTGTTCAACGGCTACCGTCCCTGTTTCCCGCGCTACGTCTGCGAGGGGTGCACCGAGGCGCAGGAATTCGACTCCACGATCCTCCTGATCAATCTCGACGCGATGGGCGACGTGCTGATGACGACCTGCCAGCTCCGGGCGTTGCGGAAGCGACACCCCGACGCGCTGTTGACGTGGGTGACGCTTCCCGGACACCGGCCGTTGCTGGAGCACAACCCGCTGATCGATCGCGTCTGGGCGTACGACTTCTCCACCGTCTCGATCCTGCAGGCGATGGAGTTCGACCTCCTGCTCAACGCCGACAAGGGACGGGCTTCGTGCGCGCTGGCGGAGACGGTCCGAGCGAAGGAGAAGCGTGGGTTCGGCATGAACCGCACCGGTGCGGTCGTCCCGCTGAACGCCGAGGCGGCCACTCTCTACCGTCTCGGAATCGACGACCACGAGAAGTTCGTCGTCAACCGGCGGACGGGTCAGGATCTCCTCGCCGAGGCGTTCCTGCTTCCGTACGAGCGCGATCCGTACGTCCTGGAGCTGACACCGGACGAGCGTCGGTTCGTCGCCGAATACCGGGAGCGGCTCGGGATCGGGCCGGAACATCCGGCGATCGGGGTCCAGACCGGCGCGAGCGACCTCTACCCGTTGAAGAGCCTCACGCAGGATCAGCTCGTCGATCTGATCGGTCGGATCCAGGCGCGGCTCCCCGAGGCGGTGGTCCTGCTGCTCGGAGGACCGGCCGAGCACGAACGGAACGAGGCGATCGCCCGGCGCTGCCATGAGCGGGTCGTGAAGACGCCGACGCGCGAGGGGCTCCGTCGCGGGATCCAGTACCTCGACGCGTGCGACGTCGTCGTGAGCCCTGATACCGGCGCGCTGCACATCGCGATCGCGCGCGGCAAGTGGACGGTCGGCTGGTTCAACGTCTCCTGCGCGCAGGAGATCGACCTGTTCGACCGGGGGGTCAAGGTGACCACCCCGCTCGACTGCAGCCCGTGCTGGCGGCGCGAGTGCCCGGATCCGATCTGCTTGCCGATGGCCGATCTCGACGCGATCGTCGAGGGAGTCGTCCAGGGGATCGAGAAGATCGCGCGCCGCTGAGATCCGGGCGGCCTACCGCCCCGGGTGCCCGTAGGCCGGCGAATCGAGGTGCGTGATGTGGTAGCGCATCTCCGGATCGGTGATCGCGCTCTCCCAGTGCCCGGTGACGCGGGCGAGGAGGGTCGCCGCGACGAAGAGCACCGCGACCGCCAGCGCGATCCGTCCCGGGGCGAGCTTCCGTCGCGGGGTCCCGAAGTGAAGCGCCTTCGGCACCGGGCAGGAGGAGACGCAGTCGGTGCAGCCGATGCACTCCACGCTGCCGATCGACCGCTTCCGGCTGACCGGCAGCCGGGCCGGACAGACACGGTCGCAGATCCCGCAGTCGGTGCAGGCGTCCGCGTTGCGGTGGACCTGAACGGGCGACATCCAGGAGAACAGCCCCATCAAGGCACCGTAGGGGCAGAGGTAGCGGCACCAGAATCCCTGCACGAGGACCGAGAGCAGCATCAGGATCCCGATCACGATCAGACCGACCGATCCGATCTCGACGAAGAAGAGGAGCATCTTCACGTCGGTCACCTTGTTGTAGGGACTCTGGATGAAGGCATTCAGCGCCGCCGGAGTCATGGAGAAGATCGCCCAGACGAAGAAGGCGAGCAGCAGGTACTTCAGGCTCCGCAGCGCGACGTCTGCCCACTTCCAGATGCGGAAGTTGCGACCGAAGAGGCCGACCCCGAGACGCCCCAGCCATTCCGACAGGAACCCGACCGGACAGATCCAGCCGCAGAACGACTTGCGCAGCGCCAGCGACAACCCGACGAAGACGAGGAAGAGGATCGTCGCCGCCGGGTGGATCGTGTTGAGCGTCCCCTGGTAGATCCAGTCGAGCGCGCCCATCAGTCCGCTGATCGGCAGATACCCCTCGACACCGGGAGGGCGAACGGGGAGTGGGCCGGAGGTGGTCGTGCGGGCGGCTTCGACGTAGCGGCCGAACTGGATCCCGAGGACCACCGAGACCAAGGAGAAGCCGAGCTGGACGGCGAGCCGCCAGCCTGAGGTTCGGGCGATTCCGAGCTTGAGGGCGAAGCGGACCCGGTCCCAGCGGAGCCTTGCGGCACGGGCGCGGCGACGTTTCGTTCCCGCGCGTCCCGGTCCGGGCGGTGTCTCGAGGATCTTGCTCCGGCTGGCTTCCATCCACGTCCCTCCTCCGGCGGCTCTGCGACGGCGTTCAAGAAAGAGGATCGGACGGTTCATGCGGGATGTCTGTGACGCAGGTCACATGGGCGTTCGGCGAGAAGTCCGATTTTCCATTCGGATCTCTGCCTCGCAATATTGCACTTGCTAATGACCCCCGCGACTCTGTTACGACTGGGGTCCGCGCGAGAGACGCGGCTCTTCTCGCGCCGGCAATCAGAAGTCTCCAGACCCAAACCCTGATCAGGAGAATCCAATATGTCTCACGACAATCGATACGGACATGCCGCGCTCCGGGCTTTCTTGGTGCTGGTGATCGGCATCTCTTTCACCGGAACCGCGCTGGCCGAAACGCCACCGGACCAGGGCCCGGCGCGTGAATCCGCGCCACAGCAGACCGAAGAGGTCCAGGCCCCGAACGAGCCGATCGTCGAATCGGCCGAGGTACCGATCGGCCCGATGATCCTCCGGACGATTCCAACCGCCGACCCGAACGACAAGGGCTCGACCTACACCGACATGGGCACGCCGGGCGGGGCGACCCTCAACGCGCTGGAGGAGGCGAAGCTTGCGATGGCGCGCCGCGCGATCGAAGCCTCTCGCCGTGCCGGGACCCTG
>WJJW01000339.1 GCA_014729455.1 Candidatus Eiseniibacteriota bacterium | reverse complement strand
GGCGGGAACGGAACCTGCTCTCTCGACAGAGGGGCAGAAACCGCCCGGGGACCCGATTTCCCCGAGCGGGGGGGGTGACCATGAACACCAAGCGCCGATCCGTCGAGCGACATGGGAGGGCGGGGTTTACGCTCGTCGAGCTCCTCGTCGCCGTCACGATCCTGGCGATCGGGATCCTGTCGGTCGGTCAGATTCTTGCCTTCGCCAGCCGGAACACGTCCTTCGGCCGGACCGAGACGATCGCCGTCTCCCTCGCCCGGGAGATCCAGGAGAAGATCCTCAGCGAGGCCGTGGACCAGGTCCCGATGGTCTTCGACGGCGTCGACACCGCGGTCCCGGGCTCGATCACCACCCCCTGCCAGGTCTGGGCCGACCACCTGAGCGCCCAGCTTCCCAACGGGCGGGGCACGATCGACGTCCTCTCCGCCGACCAGGATCCCGAGCTTCTGAACGGGATGTTCCGCGTCCAGGTGAACATCTTCTGGAAAGCGAGCGGGGACACCGTTCGTCTCCCGTTGCAATTCGCCATCACCGACATCGGGGGAGGATAGAACGGTGACCACGAAACCGATGATGAGGGCTTTCCGCCGGTACGGCGGGAACGCGGGGAGCAGCCTGCTCATCGCGATGCTGATCCTCGGAGCGCTCTCGATGCTGGGAGCGTCGATCGCGGTGGTCTCGATGAGCGACCGCAACCTCTCGCGTTACGAGCGACACAGCGTGGAGGCGCTCGCCGCCGCCGAGACCGGCGTCGCCTTCGCCAAGCGCAGCATCAAGGACATGGTCGCCCCGATGGGGGACGAGGACGAGGATGGGCGGCCGGACTTCCGCCTGAACGACACCCTCTCGTGGGGAGGGAGCTACGAGGTGATCGCCGAGGCGAGCGACATCAAGGGTCTGGGGATCACCGCCTACCAATCCAACGGGTTCACGATCGTCTCCGAGGGACGGTTCCGCGGGGCGGCACGTCGGGTGAAGTCGGAGATCGTCCACGACAGCTTCCTCAAGTACGCCCGGTTCGTCTCCAACACGAGCCTCACCTACGCGTGCGATGCGAACATCACCGGCGAGGTCTTCGCCAACGGAGACCTCAACATCCCTTGCGGCTGCGGGGGAGGCAGCGACTGCACGTTCCTCGAGATGGTCTCGGTGACCGGGGACATCCCGAACGCGGCCTGCGGGAATTTCCACCGCGGCTACGTCACCGACGCCGAACCGATCGACCTCGAGAACTCCTTCGACTGGACGGACGTCCGGAACAAGGCGCGCGGCCTGGGACCGGACAACGCATGCGAGAACAAGGGCTCGATCGGAATCTACATCGACCTTCCCTGGACCGACCCGCTGGGCCTGGCCGGACAGCCCGGCGCGGACAACAACGTCCTCGTCTTCGAGAACTTCGACTTCCAGGACCTGGTCACCGCCCCTCCCGACACCGTCGTGCGCTACGGGGGCGATCTGGTGATCAACCCGAACACGGGGCAGGCTCTCCGGTACTCCGAGTTCAACGGGATCATCTTCTTCGAAGGCGACGGGTACGTCCGTGGCGAAATGGACGGGATCAGCGCGCACAGTGTCACCGTCTACGCGACCGACGACGTCTTCGTTCGCAATCACGTCATCACCGGCCATACCGGTTACGATCCGGCGACCCGGCTCCCGAACCAGTCCGGGGATCCGGTGAACATCGGGCTGGTCGCAAACGATCGGATCTACATCCACCGCTACACCCCGCGCGTGGTGCGGATCGACGCGATGTTCCTCTCGCGGACCGACACCTGGCAGGCGCTGGGGTCCGTGGGAGACCACCCCGTCGCGCCGGGAGGGCCGCTCGACCTCGATCTGGACGGGATCTTCGGGGAGACGCCGGTGAACAACGACCCCGTCGCCGGCGCGGGCTGGGACGAGATGAACATCACGGCGGACACCTGGGTGCTCAACATCAGCGGAGGCATCATCACGGTGGGCGGCGGAAGCGCCTACCCGTGGAACGACGGCAACGTGCTGGCGAACGCGGACGGGCCGACCCGCCGGTACAACTACGACATGGACATGACGAGCTACCCGCCTCCCTGCTTCCCGGTCCCGTTGAACCTGTACAAGGACGTCTCGTGGACGGAGATCTTCGACGTCCGGGCGCCCCTGGCGGACTTCCTCCCCAACTAAGGAGCCGGAGATGCGCACACGACACAGGACCGGGATCCGCGGATTCACCCTCGTCGAGGCCCTCGTCGTGTTGACGATCATGGGGATCGTGCTGGCGGCGGCCGTTCCGAGCTTCGTCGGCTCGAACCGGCAGCGGAGAGTGGAGGGGGCGGCCGACGAGATGGCGGCGCGGATCCAGGTCGCCCGCCAGCGAGCGGTGGCGAGCCGGATCCCCCATCGACTGGTCTTGGAGCCGGGATCGAACCGTTATCGCACCGAGTACCTCGACAACGATTCGACCTGGGTCCGCTTCCCCGACGAGGACCAGGAGGTCCACGCGACGGTCTCGTGGCAGGCGACCGCCGGCGGGGACGTGGGCAACACCGACATCGAGTTCGAGAGTCGTGGGACCGTCCTCGATGAGGACGCCCCCCTATCGGTCATCTTCACGAGCGCCGGATCCGACACCTTCACGCTGTCCCTGGTGCGCACGGGACGGGTGACGGTTCGGGCCGGCGCCCCGTGATCGAGGAGCAGACCATGCATCGGAGTACCAGATCCCGCAGCGGGGGCTTCACCCTGGTCGAGTTGATGGTCGTCGTGGTCGTCACCGCGGTCGTGGCCGTCGGGCTGTACCAGGTCCTGTTCGCAGGACGCCGGAGCCACGATGTCAACAAGAACGCCGTTGAGATGCAGCAGAACGCCCGGATCGCGATCAGCTCGCTGGCCGACGACTTCCGGCACGTCAGCTATGGAAAGGATCCGACGCAGCCGTCGATCCGCTACGCGGGGCCGGACTCGATCGTGTTCATCGCCGACATCGTTTCCGACACCGACGGGGCGGAGGTGATCTCCTACCACCTCCACCCCGACGGCGATCCCGACACGCCGAATCCGAACGACACGATCCTCATGAAGTCGGTGGCCGACAGCGGGGGGACGCTCCTCTACGCCACCCCCCAGTCCTACGGGATCGCCCAGAACGGGTTGAGCCTGAGCTACTTCAACGGCGGAGGCGTGGCCCTGCCGAACCCGGTCCCCCAGCCCGAGCAGATCGGGGAGATGGCCGTGGAGGTGACCGCCACCGAGGCGCGTCGATGGAAGCAGCAGCCGTACGAGACCATGGCCCTCTCGGCGACGATCTATCCGCGCAACCTGCCGCTTTCGCCGGCGCGGAGCCGGCCCTCCACGCCGGCCTGCGACGACCCGGTGTTCCCGAATTGCAACTCGGCGACCCTGGGCTGGGAGACCCCCACGACCAACACCGATGGTACG
>WJJW01000338.1 GCA_014729455.1 Candidatus Eiseniibacteriota bacterium | reverse complement strand
GGCCCGGGAGGGAGCGGAGGGGTGGACCCCGAGAACTCCCCCGGCGCCCCGCTCGGCCGCAGCTCGAACGTCCGCGGTTCGACGCCGCTCGCCGTATCGGCCGGAGAGATCTCGACACGGACCTGCGCCGAGACGATCGGCTGGTACCGCTCATCGACGACACGCGCTTCGATCTCCGGCGGCTCTCCGTTCGCGAAGACGCCGCGCGGCGGGCCGGCGACGAACCGGTCCCGCAAGGTCGGCTCCGCGAGCCAGCGGATGAGCCGGAGGGCGAGTTCGGGATAGACGCGGGCGCTGGCGTCTCCGGCGCCGCGCGGCAGGAACGCCCACCGCCAGAAGCCGTGCACGGCGAGGACCGCCACCTTCCCCTCGCCGGCGAACCCTGCGACCAGCGCCGGCTGCCTCTCCCGGTTCCGCTCGATCTGCAGCAGCACGGAGCTGCCCGGCTTCACCCGCATCCGATCCGGGCTCGGCCAGACCGGCGGCAGGGAGGACCAGAGTCGCTCCGCCTCGGCGGGCCTCTCCCCGATCGCGGTGATCGGATGCCTCCGTCCCTCCGCTTCCAGCTCGACCGGGAAGGGCCGATCCGCCGGAGCGGATCGCGTCGCCTCGACCGGAAGCAGTCCGGCGAGCGGACCGATCCGCAGCCGGGACACCCCTTCCCGCCCGCCGAGGACGAGCAGACCGCCCCCCCGCTCCACGTAGGCGGCCAGGTCGCGTCGCAGCCGGGCATCGAACGCGGCGCCGGGCAGGTCCCCCAGAACGATCGCGGCGTACTCCTGCAGGTCCCCCGGCCCGGACGGCCGGGCGGCTCCCGCCCGGTCGGGCAGCCACCGCCCGCTCCGATCGGCGAGCAGGAAGCGGTAGGCGAACGTGCTGTCCGCCTCCAGCGTCCGGCGGAGAAAGGCGTGGTCCCAGTCGAGCCGCCCCTCCAGCACGAGGACGCGGTTCTTCTTCTCCAGCACGCGTACGGCGACCGATCGCCGATCGTTCTCCACGACGGCATCCTCGGCCCCGGCGAGGTCGACCCGGAAACGGCGGAGACCGGTTCCGCGCGGGCGCACCTCGAGTCGGAGCGAGCGCTCGGTTCCTCCACCGGAGAGCGTTACCGTCTCGGAGGCGAGCAGATTCTCGCCGTCGCGCACCTCGACGGTGGCCGTCCGTTCCTGCGCGCCGTCGTCGGCGATCACGACCTCGATCGGCATCGGCTCTCCGGTGAACGCCACCGGGTTGGCCTGGACCTGCAAGATCCGTGCGTCGGCCGGAGCCTCCGCTCCGCCCAGCGGTACGGGGAAGACCGGCACCCCCAGCGGGCGCGCGGCGAGCAGAGGATCCCGCCCGAACGTGTTCGCCCCGTCGCTGAGGAGCAGGACGCCTCCGACGGGCCGGCCCGATTGCCGGGCCTCGATCCGATCGAGCGCCCCGCCGATCGCGGTGTTCCCTTCTGCGGCCGGCTCGGGGGGACCGGGAAGGGGGCGCAGCTCGTCGGTCATCCGGAACCAGTCGAGCCGGAACCGATCCCCGAGGGCGCGTTCGATCCGGCCGGCGATCGCGGCCGCCTGCTCGGCGCGGCTGTCGTGCGCGGTGTCGGCCGCGGAGAGCCCCATGCTCGCCGATCCGTCGACGAGGACGGCGAGGCCCGGCTTCCCCGGTTCCGGCAGAACCAGCGTCAGGACCGGCTCGGAGAGGGCGAAGAGGACGATCAGGAACGCCAGGGCCCGAAGGATGCGCAGCACGGTCCGTGACGGGCGGTCGAGGGGGGCGGCGGTCCTGTAGTAGACCCAGATCGCGAGCGCGACGAAGGCCGGAGCCAGACCGAGGATCCAGCCGGCGTGCCGGGAGAGGAATTCGAGGGAAAACTGCTGCATGAAACGCCTGCCGCCCTACACCCCAGCGGGCGGGGTCGGTTCCTCCTCCCATCCGCACTCCCGCATCCAGGCGGGAAGCTGCTGCGCGGCGGGTCCCCGGATCGACCGGTCGCAAAGACCGGTCAGGGGGGTCTCCTCGGGATTGACCTCGATCAACAGCGCGCCCGCTTGCCGGGCGATCCCCGGCAGCGCGGCGGCAGGGTAGACCACTCCGGAGGTCCCGACGATCAGGCAGACGTCGCAGCGTTCGCACCGTGCGAACGCCTCGCGCAGCACCTGCTCGTCCAGCGTCTCTCCGAACCAGACGACGCTCGGCCGCAGCGGGGCGCCGCACCGGCAGAGCGGGACCGCCGCCTCGGGATCCTCGGTCGTCTCGGCGCTGCAGCCTTCCAGGCAGTGGGAACGGAGCAGGTTTCCGTGTAGCTCCAGGAGGTTGCGGCTGCCGGCCCGTTCGTGCAGCCCGTCGACGTTCTGGGTCGCGAGGCAGAGCTCCGGAACGCATCGCTCCAGTCTTGCGATCGCCCGGTGCCCTTCGTTCGGCTCCACGCCCCGGATCAGCTCCCGGCGCCATCGGTACCAGCGCCAGACGCGGGCGGGATCGGCGCGGAACCCCTCGGGAGAGGCGAGCTCCTCGGGACGCGAGCCCTCCCACAGCCCGCCGGCTCCCCGGAACGTCGGCACCCCGCTCTCGGCGGAGATCCCCGCACCGGTCAGGACGAGCCAGCGGCGCGCTCCACGGATCCGGTCGCGCATCTCGTCGGACGGGTTGCCCCTCACGATTCGTCCTCCTTCCTCGGGCGGCCGCGCGATCGTCCGAGCGGCAATCCCCAGCTCCTCCAGTCACCGTACCCGACCCGGCGCGGCCGGCGGAAGTTGATCCACCCGATGATCATCACGTGGATCAGGCCGGCGGCGAAGAGGGCCGCGATGACCCAGTCGGCGATCCGGACCGTCGGCCCCGTCCACCCGAGGAGCGCCGCGAGCAGGAGGTAGGCGGTCGCCGCCCCGAAGATCACGCCGGTCGCCCGGCCGAACGGGGTCGGCTTGATCCAGATCCGGCCGCGCACGTAGAGGAGCACGACGCTGCCGGCCAGCAGCAGGGCGTACCGGGCGAGGACGAGAGCGATCGTCACCGTGCCGATCCACCCGCGGGCGTGGAGGCTCAGGAAGACCACCAGGTGGAAGAGCACGTCGGCGACCGGATCGAGGATGAAGCCGAGCCTCGTCTCCCCCTTGCTCCGGCGGGCGATGATCCCGTCGGCGACGTCCGACAGAGCGAGCACGACGTAGAAGAGGATCGCCTCGGTCCAGCGCTCCCGCAGGATCGCCGAGGAGAGCGTCGGGAGCAATCCGACCCGCGCGAGGCTGATCAGGTTCGCCGCGCCGAGGCTCCCCTTCATCTCCCCGTCGAGCGTGGCCAGGAAGCTCACGTTGAGCAGGAGTGCGGCGGTGATTCCGGAGATCCAGAGACCCTGGAAGAGGATCAGAGAGGAGATGTCGACCCAGCCGATCCCGTAGCCGAGGAGCAGGTCGATCCCCCACGCCAGCGCGGTGAGGCCCAGACCGCCGTAGACGACCGCCCGCATGCCGGCCGGGTTTTCCCGCATCCCGACCGCGCCGCGATCCCAGACGAACTGGGTGATCTGCGCGATCCCGGCGCGCCGCAGGGC
>WJJW01000006.1 GCA_014729455.1 Candidatus Eiseniibacteriota bacterium | reverse complement strand
GTTCGCGGGCGATACCGCGCTGGACCTGCCGATCCCGGAGGGGACGATTCCCTCCAAGGAACACCCGTTCAAGGGGAACCTCGACCTCGAGCGGCTCCGGCGCGAGATCGACGCGCACCGGGAGCACGCCCGCGCCGTCATCGTCACCGTGACGAACAACAGCGGGGGAGGGCAGCCGGTGAGCCTCGCGAACATCCGCGAGGCGGCGGCGATCGCCCGCGAGAACGGGTTGCTGCTCCTGCTCGACGCGTGCCGGTTCGCCGAGAACGCCTACTTCATCAAGAAGCGGGAGCCGGGACACGCCGAGCGGTCGATCCTGGAGATCGCGCAGGAGATGTTCTCCTACGCCGACGGGTGCACGATGTCGGCGAAGAAGGACGGACTGGCGAACATCGGCGGCTTCCTCGCGCTGCAGGACGATCGTCTGGCGATGGAGGCGCGAAACCTGCTGATCCTGACCGAAGGGTTCCCGACCTACGGGGGACTGGCGGGGCGCGACCTCGAAGCGATCGCCCAGGGGCTTCGCGAGGTGCAGGACGAGGCGTACCTGCTCTACCGGGTCCGATCGGTCGAGTACCTCGGCGAGAAGCTGACGAGGAACGGGGTGCCGATCATCCTGCCTCCCGGCGGACACGCCGTCTATGTCGACGCGGGCGGGTTCCTGCCGCACATTCCGCCGGAGCGGCTTCCGGGGCAGGTCCTCGCGAACGAGCTGTACCTCGAGGGGGGCGTGCGCGGGGTCGAGATCGGCAGCCTCATGTTCGGCAAGACCGATCCGGAGACCGGAGCGCACGTCGGCCCCCGGATGGAACTGGTGCGCCTGGCGATCCCGCGGCGGGTCTACACGCAGAGTCACGTCGACTTCGTCGCCGAGGTGGTTCTCGAGGTGTTCGCGAGGCGGGATCGTCTCCGGGGACTCCGGATCGTCGAGCAGGCGCCGTTCCTCCGGCACTTCACCGCGCGCTTGGCGCCGGTCGACGACTGAATCGACGCGAATTCTGCCGGGATCGGGCGCGATGCCTACCGCAGGCGCGCGCGGTAGCGGTTCGTGATCGGGTAGCGCCGGTCCCGACCGAAGGCGCGGGGTGTGATCTTGATCCCCGGAGGGGCCTGCCGTCTCTTGTACTCGTTCGCCTCGATCATCGCGTAGACCCGGAGGACGACCTCGGGATCGAAGCCGCGGGCGATGAGCGCCTCGGGAGGATCCTCACGCTCGACCCGTGCCTCGACGATCGGATCGAGGACGGGATAGGGGGGAAGGGTATCGGTGTCCTTCTGGTCGGCCCGCAGCTCGGCGGAAGGAGCCCGTTGGATCGTCTCCTGCGGGATGACCGGCCCGTCGGTTCGCGCGTTCCGCCACTCGGCGAGGCGGTAGACGAGCCCCTTCGGGACGTCCTTGAGGACCGCGAACCCGCCGGCCATGTCTCCGTACAGGGTGCAGTACCCGACGGCCAGCTCGCTCTTGTTCCCTGTGGTCAGAACGAGCCATCCCCGGTCGTTCGATAGGGCCATCAGCAGGTTCCCGCGGATCCGGGCCTGGATGTTCTCCTCGGTCACCCCGGCCGGATCCGCGCCGAGCGAAAGATGCAGCGCCTCCGCGTACGCGGCCCGCAATGGGTCGATCTCGATCCGGGAGAGGGGGATGGCGAGGTTCGCCGCCAGCGCGGAGGCCCCTTCCAGCGAGGCGGCGGAGGTGTATCCGCTCGGCATCGTCAGCGCGTGGACCGCGGGTCCTCCGAGCGCATCGGCGGCGATCGTCGCCGTCAGCGCCGAGTCGATCCCGCCGCTCAGTCCGACCACGACCTCGTCGAAGCCGTTCTTCCGGACGTAGTCCCGCGTACCGAGGACGAGGGCGCCGTAGATCTCCTCCTCTTCGGATGCGCCGGTGGAGGGCGCGGGGCGGGCGGGCAATGCGACCCGTTCCGCTTCCGGCGAATCGCCGCAATCGATCCTCTCGACCACCAGATCCTCTTCGAGGTCCCCGATCTCCTCGTAGCGCGGCTGGACGAACCCGGGCACGGGCCGGGTCGTTCGGGACCCGGTCCACGGGTCCAGATCGTGGACGAGCAGGTCCTCCTCGAAGCGGGCCGCGCGCGCGAGGACCGTGCCGTCCGGCGCGGCGATCAGGCTCTCTCCGTCGAAGACGAGCTCGTCCTGGCCGCCGACCAGGTTGACGTAGGCGACGGTGGCGCCGTGCTGCCGGGCGCGGGTCCGGATCAGGGCGGCGCGCTCCTCCCCCTTGCGGGCGTGATACGGCGACGAGGAGATGTTGACCAGCAGGTTCGCTCCGGCCTCCGCCTGCTTCCGCGGGACCCCGCCCGGAGCCCAGATGTCCTCGCAGATGCTCGGTCCGATCCGCCAGGGGCCGATCCGCAGGACCGGGCAGGTCCGTCCGGGGCGGAAATACCGTTTCTCGTCGAAGACCCCGTAGTTGGGGAGGGTGCACTTCCGGTATCTGGCAATCCGTCCGCCTCCGTGGAGGAGCAGCGCGGCGTTGTAGAGGTCCCCGTTCTCCCGGATCGGGCAGCCGAGGAGGAGGCGGAGCGCCGGGTACCGGGCGGCCAGATCGTCGGCGACTTCCTCCGCCTCCTGGACGAAGCGCGGGTAATGGAGCAGATCTTCGGGCGGATAGCCGGTGACGACCAGCTCCGGAAACGCGATCAGGTCGGGGGCGAGGTCGGCGACCCGGTCGATCGCCTCGGCGATCCGGCTGCGGTTGCCGGGGAGGTCCCCCACGACGGGGTTGATCTGTGCCAGGGCGATTCGAAGGCTCATCGGCTCCTCTTGCCGGCAGAGCGTAGAGGGGCGTCCGCGGGGGGGTCAAGGCGCGGCGGTCGCGATCCGTCAAGTGAGGGCGGAAATGGGCCGATGGATAAGCGATGGAGCTGCGCTCGAACACGAACCGGCGTGACCGGAGGAACGCGCGGTCCCGGGGCGATCCGGGGTGGACCGTGGTCCGGATCCTGTTCCTTCTCCCGCTCCTTCTGGCCGGCTGCCAGGGCGAGGAGAGGGAGGAGGAGACCGCCCAGCAGGTCCCCGTCTCCGGAGGGACGCTGCGGGTCATGTCCGAGCGACCCGGCAGCCTCGATCCGATCGCCGTCGACGAGATCTACGAATCGGCCGTCGTGCGGCAGGTCTACGAGGGGCTGGTGGCGTTCGACGCCGATTTGCGCCTGCTCCCCGGTCTGGCCTCCTCGTGGACGATCTCCGCCGACGAACGGACCTATACGTTCACCCTGCGTCCGGGCGTGCGCTTCCACGACGGCACGCCGTTGACGCCGGAGGACGTGCGCTATTCACTCGAGCGCTGCTTGCTCCCGGACGACGATGTCGCCTGCATGGTCCAGTCGTACCTGGTCCACGTCCGCGGGGCGCCCGCGTTCCTGGAGGGGCGGGCGGATCGGATCGAGGGGATCGGCGTCGCAGGAGAGCGGACCGTCCGGATCGAGCTGGAGGAGCCTCTTCCGATCCTGCTGGAGATCCTCGCGATGGATCAGACCGTGGTCGTGCCGAAGCACCACGTGGAGGCCGGCGGCACCGTCGCGCTCGAGGAGGATCCGATCGGCACCGGTCCGTTCCGGTACGCGGGACGGACCCATACCGGCGGCGTCGCGCTCGCGCGAAACGATGCCTACTGGAGGGGCGCCGCACTCCTGGACAGCCTCGTCTTCCTGCCGATCCCCGAATCGGAGGGGATCGACGAGCCGGAGGCGGTCGCATCCGGCAGAGTCGACTTCGCCGCGCTGGGAATGGGGGACGGACCGGCCGCCCGGGCGGCGGGCCTCGAGGTCTACCGTTCTCCCGAGCTGTCGATCGCGTTCCTCGCGCTGCGGACCGACCAGGCTCCGTTCCACGAGACGACCGTCCGCCAGGCGGTCCTGCGCGCGATCGACCGTCGGCGGATCCAGCAGATCGACCTCGATGGAATGGTGCCGGTCTCCGGGATCCTCCCGCCGGGGATGCCGGGGCGCGACCCGGCGAACCTGATGCCGGAGTTCGATCCGGACGAGGCGGCGCGCCTGCTGGCCGAGGGAGGATACCGGGAAGGACGCGGATTGGAGGCGATCCGGATCGTCAGCACCGGTGGGGGGCGCGCCGAGAAGATGGCGCGTTGGATGGAGGAGGATCTCCAGCGGATCGGCCTCGACGCCGAGGTGGTCCTGATGGACTGGCGCGAGCTCGATTCGCTGGCGGTCGCCGGAGAGCTGCAGGCCTTTCTGATGAGTTGGGTGACCGACCTCTCGGACGCCACCTCGTTCCTCTACTCGCTCTTCCATTCCGAAGGGGAGGGGAACCTGTTCGCCTACCGTTCCCCGACCGTCGACCGTCTTCTCGAAAAGAGCCGCGGCATGCAGGCGGGACGGGAGAAGAGCCAGCTGCTGCGACGGGCGCAGGAGGAGATTCTGTCGGACGCCCCGTGCGTTCCGCTCTACCATTCCTCGATTGCCTACGCCTGGCGGCCGGAGGTGGAGGGGATCGTGATCGGTCCGACCGGCTTCGCGCTCGTGGACATGACGAGCGTGCACTTCGTGGGCAAGCCAGCCGATGACCTGGCCCGGGAGGAGCTCCGGTGAAGTGGCCCCGGATCCGGCTCCCCCTGGCGGGCCGGCTCACGCTGACGTTCGGCGTGATGATCCTCGTGATCTCGGTCACCGTGGGGCTCGTGGTGGAAGACCACCTCCAGACGAGCCGGCGCGAGGAGACGGAGCTGCGCCTCTCCAGCCTCGGGCGGAACCTCTCGGTGATCTCCCTGCCGTACCTGATGAACTACGACTACCTGAAGCTCCAGCAGATCGCCGACGACGCCGCCCGGGAGCCGGGACTCGCGCGCGTGCTGATCCTCGACAAGGAAGGGTTGATCGCCGGCTACAGCGGGCAGCGCAACCGGGTCGGGCGGCCCTCGCAGGACCGGACGAGCCTGCTCGGCCACAACGCGCTGGAGCCGAGCCTCCTCGAGCGGACCGACGAGAAGGGACGGACCTTCCTCGAGTGGATCGGGCCGGTCTCCGGAGCCCGGGAGGGGACGCGGTGGGGGACGGTCGTCGTCTCCCTTTCCCTCCAGGGGATGCGCGCCGGGACGCAGCAGACCCGGTTGCTGATCGTCCAGTTCGCCGTCGGCGGGTTCCTGCTGGCGCTGGCGCTCTCGCACCTGCTCGCCCGGCGGGTGACGAGGCCGCTCGGCCGGCTTGTCGATCTCGCTGCCGCGCTGGCGCGGGGCGAGCGAGGGGAGGGGATCGAGATCCGGACGGGTGATGAGATCGAGGTCCTCGCCGAACGATTCCAGGATGCCGCGGCGAGCCTGGAGAAGCAGAAGCACGAGCTGGTCGTCGCGCACCGCGAGCTGGAGAGCCTCAACGCGACGCTGGAGCAGAAGGTCCGCGACCGCACCGAAGAGCTGCGCGCCGAGCGGGAGAAGTACCGCCTGATCGTGGACGCCTCGCCGGACCCGCTGTGCCTGATCCAGAATGGATCGTTCCGATTCGCCAACCGCGCCTTCATCGAGACGTTCGGGTACGCCGAGGAACAGATCCTCGGCGAGGAGTTCTCGCTCGATACGGTGCTCCATCCCGACTTCGCCGCAATCGCGCGCGACGTCCTGCGCCGGGCCGAGGAGTCCGGGATCCGGATCGACACCGAGTGGGTCGGGATCGGGCGGGGAGGGCGTCGCCTGGAGCTCTCGGTACGCGGCCGGCGGGTTCGCTATCAGGGATCGCCGGCGGTCGAGCTGCTCTGGATCGACCACACCGACAAGAAGCGGCTTCTCCGCCAGGTGGTCCAGAACGAACGGCTCCGGGCCATCGGTGAGATGACCGCGATGGTCGCGCACAACTTCAACAACCTGCTCGCGGTGATCCTCGGCCGCGCACAGCTCCTCCAGGCGAAGGCGAAGGATCGCACCGTCCACCGCGGTCTCGAGATCATCCGGACCGCCGCGATCCAGGGCGGCGAGATCGTCCGTCGGATCCAGGATTACACGGTCGACTCGACCGAGCTCCGTTTCCAAGAGGTCCAGGTCGGGACGATCCTCCGGGAGGTCGCCACCTACCTCGACAACTACTGGCGCGTGACCGGCGGGACCGGAGGCGGGCCGGTCCAGCTCGAGCTGGACCTGAGCGAGGCTCCGGCCGTGCTGGGATCCGAGCCGCTGCTGGCCGACCTCTTCAAGAACGTCCTGGTCAACGCGGCCGAGGCGATGCCCTCGGGAGGGCGGATCCGGGTCTCCAGCGAGTGCGAGGACGGGGCGATCCGGATCCGGATCGAGGACCAGGGGGTCGGCCTGACCGCCGAGGTGCGGCGCCGCGCCTTCGATCCGTTCTTCACGACCAAGGGGCCACGCAACCGCGGGCTCGGCCTGTCCGCCTGCCACGGGATCGTCCAGCGCCATCGCGGGCGGATCGACCTCCGGCCGCGGGACGGGGGCGGGACCCTGGTCGAGATCCAGCTCCCGGTCCGCCAGGTCGCCGCCGGTCGCTCCTCGGTCACCGACCCGTCGGTGGTCCTGCTCACCGAGGAGCAGGCGTCCGCTCGCAAGGAGCGCGAGCGGGTCCGGGGTCCCTCGGGCGACGGCTCCCCGCCGGCGTCCGGTATCGGAAAGGACGGCGCGGAGGCCGCCTGAGCCCCCTCCCGGTCGTCTTGCGACCCCCCTTCCGCAGTGGTAGCGTTGGCCGCTGGGTCGCCGAACTCTCGAGGGACCGATGCCACCAAACCCCGAGGTCGGCCTTCGGAGGCCGGCCCCGCACAATCAGTTCCGCACCTGCGCGCTTCGCCGGCTCACTCCCGCCGTCTCGGTCGTGCTGCTGATCGGCTGCTCCGGATCGGACGAGGCGGGCCCGCCGCTCGACCCGGCCGATACGGTCGCCCCCGGCCCGATCCTCGATCTCGCCGCCGAGGAGGTCGCCGCGCGGTCGGCGCGGCTCTCTTGGAC
>WJJW01000337.1 GCA_014729455.1 Candidatus Eiseniibacteriota bacterium | reverse complement strand
GGTGCAGGACGGCGCGGTCCTCGGGAGCACCGGCGAGACGGCGCTCGAGATCACGCCGGTCGCCGACGACCCGGTCACCGGCATCATCTCGGTCCCGGGATACAACCTGTACCAGGAGACGTTCCCGGTGATCGAGGCGTACGGGACCCTGACCGGCCACGTCGACGCGGCCGGCACGCCCGCCGGCGGCGCGATCCTGCGGGGATACGACGCCGAAAACGCGCTGGTCTTCGAAGCGACCGCCGACGCTGCGGGCGACTACGACGTCGGCCGGGAGATCCCCGTCGCTCCGTACACGATCACCATCGATTACTTCGGCTATCTCCAGTGGGAGGAACCGTTCTTCATCAACTACGGGGCGAACGTCCTGGACGTCGACCTCGAGCCGGCGCCGAGCGGGATCCTCTCCGGGACCGTGCTGGAGGACGAGACCGACCTGCCGCTCGAGGCGACGGTCAAGGTCTACCGCTCCGACAACGACGAGCTGTACGTGGAGACGACGAGCAGCCCGGTCGACGGGACGTACACGACCCCGGCGCTGCCGTACTTCGACTACCGGGTCACCGTCAAGGCGTGGCGGCACATCCCGGTGACGATCGACCTGACGGTCGACCAGGCCTCGATCGAGCGGAATTTCTGGCTCGAGGAGACGATCGGCGACCTGCTCGTCATCGACGACTCAGGAAAGGGCGGCCTGAACCCGGCGAAAGTCGACGAGAAGACCGGCGAGACGATCGCCGAGGAATTCGTCTCCGAGCCGGGCAAGGCGGTCCAGGACGTGCTGACCGACCTCGAGGATCTCGGCTACACCTGCACGATGGAGACGATGGGCTCGACCGATCCCGGAACCTGGGAGAGCTACGACCTGATGATGGTCTGCTCGGGCGACAACACGGACCCGCTCGGCAACGCCGCGTTCCGCAACGACCTGATCGACTTCGTCGAGAGCGGCGGTCGGCTGCTGGTCGAAGGGGGCGAGGTCGGCTACGACCATCAAGGCGACGACGAGTTCGCCGAGAAGGTCCTCCACATCACCGACTGGAACCACGACCAGAGCGGCAACGTCACCGTCGCCGCGCCGGACCACTACGTCATGAGCGTGCCGAACGTCATCGCCGGTCCGATCTCGATGAGCTATTCGAACTACGGGGACCACGACGCCAACGTCCCGGCGGCCGACGCGGTGATGGTCGGATCCTGGACGAGCTACCCGAGCGACGCGAGCTTGATCGCCTACGACCCGAACCCCGCCCCCGAGGGGGGCCAGATCGTCTTCTACTGCTTCAACTACTCGGCGATGGACGCGCAGGTGCGGCCGCTGCTCCTGCAGAACACGGTCACCTGGCTGATGACGCCGGAGTTCGGGGACTGCTCCGTCTCCGGGCACGCCTACTTGATGGGCGAGACCGATCACTCCGGAGTGCGGATCGAGGCGATCCCGGGAGGGGGGGCCGTGTACACCGACCCGAGCGGCGCCTACAGCCTCGATGGTCTGTTCGCCGGCCCGTACACGATCAAGGCGACGAAGGAGGGCTGGTCGACCGGAGTCGAGGAGGTCACGCTGGAGCAGGGCCAGCAGATGACCGGCGTCGACTTCCTCCTCGGACCGGTCTCCATCGAGGAGCGGTGCGATCAGCCGAACCTGAGCATTCCCGACAACAATCCGACCGGCGTGTACGACGACATCAACGTCTTGATGAGCGAGACGATCAGCGAGATCGCCGTCTACGTCGACATCACGCACACGTTCATCGGCGATCTGCGGGTGAGCCTCACCTCCCCCGAGGGAACGTCGGTGACGCTGCACGATCGGACCGGAGGAAGCGCGCACGACATCCTCGGCTGGTATCCCGACGACCTCGATCCGGCACAGAGCCTGGATGCGTTCATCGGCGAGGCGACGAACGGGACCTGGAGGTTGCGGGTGAGCGACCACGCCGGCGCCGACGTCGGGACCTTGAACGAGTGGTGCGTGCGGTTCACCTACGGCGGCGGCGCGACGGCGGTCGAGGAGATCGAGCTGCCGGCGACCCTCTCGCTCGCGGCGAACCGGCCGAACCCGTTCCATCCGCAGACGGCGATCCGGTTCGCCCTGCCGCGGGCGGAGCGGATCGACCTGGCGGTCTTCGACGTCGCCGGCCGGCGGGTGGCGACCCTCGCCGAGGGGGTGACTGGCGCGGGGTACCACACGGTCCACTGGACGGGACGCGATGACAACGGCCTGCCGGTCTCCGGCGGGATCTACCTCTACCGGCTGCGGACGTCGGAGCGGGAGATCACCCGGAAGATGGTGTTGCTGAAGTGACGCCGGCCTAGCCGACAACGACGCGAGGAGCGAGGAGCCTCTCCCCGGATCACTCCAGAACGATCTTGCGGGAGAGGCGTTCCTCGTCGATCCGGATCCGGGCGAAGTAGACGCCGGCGCGCAACCGAGCTCCGTTCTCGTCCCGGCCGTCCCAGTCGAGGGAGTGGCGGCCGGACTCGAGGATGCGCGCATCCAGGATCGTCCGCACCAGACGGCCCGTCGCGTCGTAGATCCGCACGCTCACCGGGGAGGCGTCGGGAAGCTCGAACTCGATCTGCGTGACGCCGCGGAACGGGTTCGGCCGGCTCTTCGCAGCGTGCGCTTCAGCGGTCGCCGAAGGGGCCGCGTCCGGATCCTCCTCGATCGCGCTCGGAAGGGTGTACCGGATCCGCCGGACCTCTCCTTCCCAGATGGAGATGTAGTAGAGATCCCCGGTGGCGGGATCGACCGCCAGATCGACCGGACCGGCGGCGTTCTCGATGAACGCGCTCCACCCGATGAACTCGTCGTCTTCGTCGACCTCAATCGCGCGGATCCAGCCGGCGCCGTAGTCGGCGAGGAAGTACCGGCCCTGGTACTCCTCCGGGTAGTCGTCTCCCGTATAGAAGACGCCCCCGATGGCGCACGTCCCGCTCCATCCGTCGGGATGGGAGAGATCGGGGTCGTTCTGGTGCCACCAGAGGGCGGGGGACACGTCCGGTGCCGGGTTCTCCGCGTTCTGATCGGCATCACAGAGGATGCTGTCGTTGCCCGCCTCCGTCGTCTCCACCGCCTGGTACGGCGTGTTCTCGTCCGGTCCCTCGAAGCACGGCCAGCCGTGGTTGACGCCGCCGGTGCGCACGATCTGCAGCTCTTCATACGCGTTCCAGCCGACGTCCCCGACGTAGAGGACGCCGGGATCCCCGTCGGCCGGATCCGGGCTGCCGGTGCCGGGGCGGATCGAGAACCGGTACGGATTGCGATGCCCGTAGCTCCAGGTCCGGGAGCGGTCCGAGGTCGGATCCCCGTCCCAGTACGGGTTCGATGGGAGGCCGAAGCCGGTCTCCTTGTCGACCCGCAGGATCTTGCCGGCGAGGCTGTTCAGGGAGCGGGACCGGAACGCGCCGATGTCCTCGTCGGGGTCGGTCCGGCCCGGCTGGAAGGCGGCCGGATCGAGCCCGCCGTTGTCCACCTCCGCATGGTGCCCGCCGTCCCCGGCGGCGATGAGCAGCGTCTTGTCCGCCGCGAACCGCAGGGATCCGATGGAATGGGAGAAGTGCAGACTCGGGATCCCCTCGGGCCACGTCTCCCCAAGCAGATCCTCTCGGGTCGTCAGGTCGGCGACGTCGGGATCGGCGAGATCGGCCTGGTAGCGCGAGACCCGGCAGTACCGGTCCTGGTCATTGTCGTTTCCGTCGGCGTTGGGATCGACCGTGTAGCCGACGTAGACCCATCGATTCGTCTCGAAGTCCGGATCGATGGCCGCGCCGAGCAGGCCCAGGTCGTGATCGTGTCCGACCTCCGTCCGGAGATCGAGGAACGGGGTCGCGAGCTTCTCCCCTTCGGGCGTGATCGTCCAGACGTAGCCGCGCTGCTCGGCGACCAGCTTCCGACCGTCGGGAAGGAAGACGACCTGGATCGGACCGACGAAGCCGACGTCGGGGAACGCGTTCTCGACCTCGAATCCGGGAGGCGCCGTCAGGGCTTCGGCGGGTTCGGGATCGACCACATCCATCGAAGAGACCGCGAGCAGGAGTGCGAGGGGAGCGAATACGGGGCGGAGTCGGGATACGGCCTTCGTCATGGTTCATCCTCCGTCGTTGCGGCGCACGGTGCGAGGCTGCATGCGTCTTGATCGGGAACCGACAAGTCTACGGGATCGATCCGTGGGCAGACAATTTTCCACTCGAGACAAGTGAAGGTGTACACAAGCGACCGTGCGAAGAACCCGTCGATTGTGCGACAATCTCCGGGCCGCGATGCCAGAGCATCAACCGTGCACCAGGAATCGGAGGTTCGACACCATGCTTCGCCACGCGTTCCGGAGATGCATTCTCGTGATCGCCATGCCCATCGCTCTCGCGTGCTCGGGAGGATCCGTGTTCGGATACTCGAGCGGTCCCCCCGACGGATTCGCCAACGATCCCCCGACGTTCATGAATTGCACCACCTGCCACCGCGACTACGAGCTCAATCAAGGAGCCGGGGAGCTGGCCGTCGAAGGGCTCCCGCCCGCCTTCGCTCCGGGCACCGTCTACCCGCTGGAGGTGGTCCTCGAGGATCCCGGCCAGCAGCGCTGGGGATTCGAGCTGACCGTCCTCGATGCCGCCGACGAGGCGGCCGGGACCCTGGCCGTCGTCGATCCGGTCAACACGGCACTCTCCGACAACCCGGATTCCGAGGCGGACTACCTCAAGCACACGCTCGAGGGGACCTACGAGGGAGACCCGGGGCCGGTGTCGTGGGCCTTCGAGTGGACGGCCCCCGACGTTCCCGGCGTCACCTTCTACCTCACCGGCAACGGCGCGGACGGCGACTTCACCTCGAACGGAGACTACATCTACGCCGTCGCCGTCGAGCTGATGCGCGACGAAGGGACGGCGGTGCAGGAGACCTCCTGGGGCAGGATCAAGCGCCTCTACCGCAAGTAACCGGCCCGTGCTCCAGGGATCACCGGAGCACGGTCACCTGCCGCGTCGCCTCTCCGTTCGGAGTCGCCAGCCGGGCTCGATAGACGCCGCTCGCCACCGGTCGATCCGCGGCATCGCGGCCGTTCCAGGACACGACGTGGTCCCCGGCCGCCATGCGCCGCTCGGCGAGCACGCGGACGAGACGTCCCCGCGCGTCGTAGACGGCCAGCCGGACCGGCATCGCTTCGTCCAGAGCGAACCCGATGCCCGTCTCGCCGCGCAGCGGATTCGGAGCGATCCGGTTCAGACGGAACGCCGACTGCTGTCCCGCGTCGAGCTCGCCGACCGACACCGTGGTCTGATCCCGGAACCCCTCGATCTGTCCCCGGATCTCGCCGGCCGGGAACATCTCGGAGTGGATGTTGATGTACGTCAGACCCGCGAAGACCATCTCCTCGTCGGCCGATCCGTAGCTCCACGCGCCGATCTTCCGTTCCCCCATCGGCAACGTGTGCAGCACCCCCGCGCTCGAGTCGGGCGGGGCGAAGCCGTGGATGTGCGCCGCGGTCTCGGGACTCGTCAACCCCGCGAACGTGATGTCGTAGCTCAGCGCGTCGCCGTCCGGGTCATAGGCGATCAGGCCGATGCCGGCGCCGGAGGGGTCGGTGTCGGGATCCTCCTGGGCGCCGTCGATCGGCGCGACGATCGGGACGATCTGTCCCCGGATCTCGCCGTCGGGAAAGTCGGCGGTGTGGACGTTGATATAGGTTCGTCCTTCGAGGATCCCGGCTTCCTGGGACTCCATGTAGGACCACGTTCCGACCTTCGGCGAACCGGCGGGAAGCGTGTGGAGCGGACCGGCGCCGGCGCCGTGCAGGGCGAATCCGTGGATGTGCGCGGCTGTCTCCGCGCTGGAGAGCCCGTCGAAGGCGATGTGGTAGCTCAGCTCGTTGGCGTCGGTGTCGATCGTGCAGACCCCCCAGCCGGCGGCCCCGGTGTCGACCGGCGGGTTCTGCTGGGCTCCGTCGAGGGAGGCGTTCAGGGGAACGATCTGCCCGCGGATCTCCCCGCCGTTGAACATCGTCGTGTGAATGTTCACGTAGGTCCTCCCGGCGAGGATGTCCGCCTCGACCGCCTCCGCGTAGTTCCAGACGCCGACCTTCGGGTTGTCCGGCGGGAGGTAGTGGGCGATCAGGGCTTGCTCTCCCGGACCGGCGTAGCCGTGGATGTGGGCGGCGACTTCGTCGGACGAGAGGCCGGTGAAGGCGATCCGGTAGCTGAGGGTGTTGGCCTCGGTGTCGATGATGAATTGACCGGCGCCGATCGCCGTGGATCCCGTCGGCGGGACCACCTGCATCTCGGTCATCACGCAGCCGTAGGCGAGCTCTTCGGCCGCGGCCTCGCCGGCCGGCAGCGTTGCCGCCGCCGCACAGGCGAGAATCAGCGCGAAGCCGGATAAACGACGCCCCCCGCGCGAACTCCCGGACGGTTCGATGACGGCTCGGAACCCCTTCATGATCTCCTCCAATCGCAACGGTCGCGGATTTCCGGTTTTTTCGCGGCCCGTCTCGGCCTACGGGGCGACCCAGCTCGCGTGACTCCCGGAATCGGAGGGACCCGAGCGGTAGTCGGGTATTTCGACGACTTCTGCACCGTCGGCAACGCCGTACGGATGATCGTCTCCGGTTGGTCTCCGAACGCGCGGCGACCGGCCGGCCGAGCCCGCTCACGGCTCGCTCCGCTGCCCCGCCCGTCCCACCGGCGTCTCCCCCATCTCCACGATCTTCCGGAGGAGCTCGATCTCCTTCTGCCGGTTCTTCAGGAGCAGATCCCGGATCGCCCGGTTGCCCGGATCCCGCTCCAGCGCGGCCTCCAGATCGCGCCCCGCATCCTGCACGATCCGCAGACTCTCCCAGGCGACCGGATCGACGGCGCCGGCCGTCTCCTGATTGTCCTCGATCACGTCGAGCAATTCCCCGCGGACCGCCCGGTATTCCGCCTCCGTCGCCCGATACCGCGCCAGCGTCTCCGGATCGACCGGCGGGGGAATCGGCGGTCTCTGGGGCAACAGGATCACCAACGCCAGGACCGCCAGCAGCACCCCGAGCACGACGAGCAGCGAAACCCGCGAGCGCCGCACCGCCCGCGTCCAGCGGTAGACCGCCCCGTCCCTGCGCGCCCGGATCGGCACCCCTTCGAGGTGGTTGCGCAGATCCTCCGCGAGCGCCTCGACCGATCGGTACCGCCGCTCCTTCTCCTTCGCGATCGCCCGCAGGATGATCGTCTCCAGGTCCGGGTCGATCGGACAATCCTCGGTCCCGATCGGTTCGGATCGTCCCGCCGTGCGGATGCCGGTCTCGCTGTTCCACGCCTTCGCCGGCGGCTCCGGCGGCGTCTCGGTGATCTGCCGCAGCATCTCGAGTCCCTGGCTGTCGGTCGCGTACGGGTTCTTCCCGGTGCAGATCTCGTAGAGGATCATTCCGAGCGCGTAGACGTCGGTCCGCTCGTCGATCTCCGCGTGCCGGCCCCGGAGTTGCTCGGGCGACATGTAGGCGAACGTCCCGAGGACCTGCCCGGTCGTCGAGAGGACCGTCTCGCGCTGGTCGGCCAGCAGCCGCGCCAGCCCGAAATCGACGATCTTCGGCCTCCCCTCGCGATCGATCAGGATGTTCGAGGGCTTCAGGTCCCGGTGAATGACCCCCTTCTCGTGGGCGAACGCGACCCCCTCGAGGATCCGCAGGAAGAGCCGGAGCATCGCCTCCAGCGACAAGGCGTTCTCCCGGACGTGCCGGTCGAGCCGGAGCCCGTCCACATACTCCATGACGTAGTAGAACAGCCCGTCGGGGGTCCGCCCGGAATCGTGGATCGAGACGATCGCCGGGTGCTCGAGCTGGGCGACGATCTCGATCTCGCGGCGGAACCGGCGCCGCGCCGCCTCGGAGGCGTGCTCGCCGCCGAGCAGGAGCTTCACCGCCACGGTCCGGTTCGTCGACTCCTGGAGCGCCTCGTAGACGATCCCCTGCCCCCCCTGGTGGATCATCCGCGGGCCGGAGTAGCCGGGGATCGAGAAGGAGCGGCCGAGGAACGGCTGCAGGCCGCCATCCACGCGGGTCGGGCTGTCGTGGTCCTCCGAGCCGGGTCCGCCTCGCTCCACAAACACCTCCCGTTCGACCGAGCGGCCGGTCCCCACCGTCCCGTAGCCGCGATCCGATCCGTATGGAATCATACGATACAGACGCGCCGGACCCGGCCGATGTTTAAACGCTCTGCGCCCCGCCGCCGTCCCAGGATCATGACGGGGATGGATCGGACCGGCGGCCTGGCGATTGCCCGTGGAGGAACCTCCGTGGACAGACCGACTTCCGCCTCCGAACCCGTCCTGAGGATCGAGGAAGACCGATGGATCGAGGAGGCGTCCCGTGGTGACCTCCAGGCGTTCGAGAAGCTCTACCGGACCTATTCCGGCCGGATCTACGCCCTCTGCCTCCGCCTTGCGGGCGATGCCGGCCTGGCGGAGGACCTCACGCAGGACGCCTTCGTCCGGGCGTGGCAGCGGATCGGCCGGTTCGAGCGCCGCAGTCGCTTCTTCACCTGGCTCTTCCGCCTCACGGTCAACCTGGCGATCGACCGGATCCGCTGGGAGACACGCAGATCCGGGCTCGAATCGAGCGACGAAGAGATGGAGCGTCATCCGGCCCCGCCGCGCGGGTTCACGACCGAGGGCCGGATCGACCTGGAGCGGGCGATCGGCGCTCTGCCGCCCGGGGCGCGGGTCGTCTTCGTCCTGCACGACGTCGAGGGATACAAACACGAGGAGATCGCGGAGATGACCGGCATCGCGGTGGGGACGTCCAAGGCCCAGCTCCACCGCGCGCGCCGGCTGCTCCGGGAGAGGCTGCAATGAGCGATCGCAACGACGACCGGAACGATCTGGACCGGCGCACCCGCGAGCTTCCGCGGTCGATCGATCCTCCGCGCGATCTCTGGCCCGGGATCGAGGCGCGGATCCGGGTCCGTCCCGCGGCGGAGCCTCCCCGGCGGAAGGGGTTCCCCTTCCCGACCTGGGCCTGGACCGGCCTGGCCGCCGCGGCGGTCCTGATCCTGCTCTGGATCGGAATGACCGGCCGGGAGACGGGCCGTCCGGAAGCACCGGTCATGCGCGCGCCGATCCCGGCCACCGTCCGTGCGCTGGAGACGCAGTGCATGGGGGCCGGCAAAAGCCTGCAGGCCGCCCTCCAGGGGCGGGAGAGCCGAACCGGCGGCGTCTACGCCGTAGGGGTCCAGCGCGACCTCCATCTTCTCGACGAAGCGATCGAACAGACCCGGGAGGCCCTCGCGGAGCACCCTCGGGACGCCGCGTTGCTCCGCATGCTGACGAACCGTTACCAGAAGAAGCTCACCCTCCTGCAGCACGCTCTGCGCGCGGCGGGGGAGGCTTGACCGAGGAGGTCGACATGATCACGAGCGCACGATGGAAGAACCCGACGATCCTCCTTCTGCTGGCGTTGGGCTTGCTCCTGCCGGCGGCCGCCGGGGCCGGGGAGCCGATCGAGCGGTCCCAGGGGACCACCGAGTCCCCTCTGGTCCGGATCGAGAACATCTTGGGCTCGGTCGTGATCCAGGGCTGGGACAAGAGCGAGGTTCAGGTCACCGGCACAATCGGCGACGGGACCGAGGGGGTCGACTTCTCGGGCTCGGAGAAGCGGGTCGACATCGAGGTCGAGTATCCCGATCACTCGTGGAACAGCCGAACGGGGGAGACCGACCTCGTCGTGAAGGTCCCGCTCCGGGCCGACGTATCCGTCGAGGGGGTCAACCTCCGGATCTCCGCAACGGACCTCAGGGGATCGATCGAGACCGAAACGGTCAACGGAACGATCCGGATCGAGGGCGAGCTGGAGACGATCGAGGCGCAGAACGTCAACGGCGAGATCGTCATCCACGGCGCCAGTCCGCGGATCGAGGCCGAGTCGGTCAGCGGGAAGATCGTCCTTCGGGGGGACCTGGAGGAAGCCTCCGCCGAGACCGTCAGCGGAGCGATCGAGGTCTATGCCGAGGAGATCGAGAGCGGCGAGTTCGGCTCCGTCTCCGGCTCGATCCACTTCGAGGGGGGACTCGCGGCCCGCGGTTCCCTCGACATCGAGGGCCACAGCGGCTCGGTGACCCTGGTTCTCCCGCGCGACCTGTCTGCCGAATTCGACGTCAGCACGTTCTCCGGCGACATCGACAACGAGTTCGGACCCGAGGCGGAGCGGACCAGCCGATACGCCCCCGGAAAGGAGCTTCGCTTCGAGACCGGCGGCGGAGAGGCGCGGATCTCGATCGAAG
>WJJW01000336.1 GCA_014729455.1 Candidatus Eiseniibacteriota bacterium | reverse complement strand
GCCCGGGAGCGCCCAGGTCGCGGCCGAGCACGAACGGCTTGCGCTCCTTCGCCACCCACCCGGCGATGCCGCGCCCGAGCTTCTGGGCGGTGGCCAGCTCCCTGGCGGCGACGTCGTGGCCGCTCACCGAACGCACCTCGAGCTCCTGGCTCCGCTCGTTGAACAGCATCAGCGAGCTCTGCTCGCAGGCGAAGGTGGTCCGGCAGGTTTTGGTGATCGACTCGAAGACCGTCTGGGGGTCCGTCTCGGTCGCGAGAACCCGGCTGACGTTCAGCAGCGCGACGAGGCGGTCGTAGTAGCTGCGCATCCTCTTCGCGGCCTCTTCGTTCGCCTTCCACAGCTCGCGCCGCAACGAAACGACCTGCCGCTGCTGTTGCGTCAGGTAGCCGGCGAACAGGAGAACCGTGATCGCCAGGCCGGGGATCAGGATCCAGTCGGTGTTGACCCACGGCCACGGAGTCTGGATCCGGTCGCGAAGCAACGTCAGGATCGCGATCCCCAGCCCGAGCGTCGTCACGAGCGCCACGGCGACGAAGAGGTACCAGTTCCGCCAGCTCCGGCGATCGAGACGCGAGACCGCCCGGCCGTTGGCGGGAGGACTCGGCAACGCTTGCTTCTGCCTGCCTGATCTCTTCATTTCTTTCTCTCCGACCCACACGAGGTGCCGCGTTTCGCCGGGCCGGCCGGTCCTCTCCGCGCCGGCGATCCTCACCCGATGCATCGTCCCCCCGCCGATGGAAACTGAGGGAAAAGGAAGCCGGCGGAGGTCGGAAGCGACCCCCGCCGGCTCACCCGAACCTGTTCTCTCCGTTTTGGTTACCGCTGAACCACGAAGCTCCGGCTCGCGGCGAATCCCGGCGTCTGCAGCCGGATGTAGTAGACGCCCGCCGCCACCGGCTGGCCGGACCGGTCGTGGCCGTTCCAGACGAGCTGGTGGGAGCCCGCCGTGAACCGCTGCCCGCCGGCCAGCGTGTCGACGAGACGCCCCCCCACGTCGTGGACGGTCACCCGCACGGGCGCGGCGCTCGGGATCTCGAAGACGATCCGGCTCCCGCCGTCGGTCGGGTTCGGCCGGGCCGGCCGGAGGGCGAAGAGCGGCGCCGTGGACTCCGCCGGGGCTTCCTCGGCGTCGGTCACGTAGTCGACGAAGAGCAGGAACTCGTCGACGCCGGCCTCGACGAGCGATCCCGGTTCGTAATCGCTGGCGGTGTAGCGCACCTGCACGCTCCCCGGCTCGCCGAAGAGCGCGTTCAGGTCGATCTCCACCGGCTCCCACCGTGCCGCCGACTCGTTGGTGTTCTCGACGGTCGTGAAAGTCTCGCCGCCGTCGTTGGAGACGTCCACCACCCAGAAGTCCTGTCCCGGCTCGGCACCGGTGTCGTTGGAGTACCACCGGTAGTAGACGATCTTCGCCGTCGTGGCTCCCGAAAGATCGTAGAGCGGCGAGAGCAGCGTCGTCTTCCCGCCGTCGATGTCGTTGTCGCCGAGGCCGCACCCGGGCTCGCACTGCCCCGTGATCCAAGCGTAGATCCCCGGCGGCGGCGTCTGGTCGTCCTCCGGCTGGGCGGCCGTCCCGCGCGGGTCGATCCGCTCCCAGATACCGGTCGTCGCGTCGTCGTCGCCGTCCGGATCGACGACCCAGCCGAGATCGCTCTCGACCTCGTCGACGAAGGTGGCGACGTAGAACCGGACGGCGCCGTTCGGCTCCTCCGGGTCGCAGTTCGACGGGGGGTAGACACCCGGGTTGCCGTCGAGGTCCCGGGCGATGATCGAGTAGTCGAGGAACGATCCCACCGGCTGCGCCGGGATCTCTCCTGCGTACTCGTCGGGATTCCCCGTCGGTGTCATCGGGACGACCTGGATCCCGCCCGCGTTGACCTGGTAGCGCAGATCGATGGCGGCTGGATCGATCGCCGTCTCGGAGGAGGTGATCGTCGCGGTGACCACGTCCGGCTGCCCGTCGTCGATCTGGTTGTGCAACGCCTGATGCTCGATCGAGACCACCGGGGTCGGGCCCGGAGGATCGAATCCGTGGTTTTCCGCGGCCGGGCAGAAGGCGTCGTAGTGCGGCGTGCCGTCGGTAAGGTCCCCGTTGTCGTCGTCCATCAGGAAGGCGGCCAGCACCTGATCCGGCATCGAGACCGGCTGCAGGGTCCGGCGGCCAAAGTGCCAGTTGGGCCAGAGCAGATCGAGCGTTCCCTGCTCGCCCAGCTCCGGCAAGAGGATCTCACGGGCGTCCCACCAGAAGCCGGCGACGATCTGCCCGTTGAAGTGGATCTGCCCCTGCTGGTAGTCGTCCGGGTACTGCAGGTTGTTGTCCGCGTCGCGGATCCCGCTGCTGCACTCGTCGAGGTAGAACCCTTCGCCGATGATCGAGTTGCCGTCGATGAAGATCGCGGCGATGTCGGAGTTCCCCTCGCCGACGTCGCTCGGGTTGTTGCCGTAGATCCACTGCGTCATCCCATGGCCGTACTCGTGGTAGATCACGTCCCCCATCTGGCCGGTATTCCCGCACCCCCCGCCGGCCTGGTAGAAGTTGATCGAGCTTCCGTTCCAGTAGGCATTGCAGGAAGAGTTGATGCTGACGTTGGCACTCATCCGGTAGTCGGGCGGGCTCCAGTCGGGATCGTAGTGCTTGATCAGGTCATGGATCCGGTTGCCGTGGAGGTAGACGTCCCGCTCGTCGTCCTGTGAATTGCCGTCGTCGAAGCGGATCTCGAAGGGAACGCCCGGGGTCGCGATCCCGCTGAACGAAGCGTCGGCCCCACCCTGGTTGTTGGCGTTGATCCAGCGACCGTCGAGCGCCGCGTTGACGGTGACGTCGTCCCCGCCGCCGTGGGGGATGTCGAAGAGGCCATTCTCGTCGGAGTAGCCGCTGTTCCCACCGACGACCTCGACCTCCATGTGAGGCAGGACCCGGTCCTCCTCGGAATAGCAGTAGCCGAAGTCCTCGACGTCTCCGGCCGTCGTCCCGACGACGTCGACGTAGTGGACGTCGTTGTACCGCCAGAGGATCTCTCCGGTCTCGGCGTCGACGTAGCTGACCCAGATCGCGTACGGCTCGGCAATCTCCAAACGCGTCTTCCAGACCAGCCGGTAGACGTAGCTCCCTTCCTCCAGCACCGGGAGGATCCGCAGCTCTCCACCCTCGTCGACGTCCCGCCCCGCCTGGAACCCGATCGGAGCGGCGGCGAGGTCGCGGGCGACGACGTAGCCGAGGCCCGGCTGGACCGACACGTCGACCCCCGGATGCCAGTCGCTGCCGAAGTAGGCCAGGCGTCCTTCGTCGGTGATCAGGACGCGGAGGCGGGATCCCTCGACCTCCACGCCGCCGTGGATCTGGTCGAAGACGATCCCCCACTTGCCCAATCCATGGGCGATCGAGCGGACCCGGAGCTCCGCCGGGTCGACGCCCAGGTAGGCGGCATGATCGGCCACGAAAGCGCGTGCGACGTCTTCCACCGCGGCCTCGTCGCTCAGAAACCCGGTGCCGAGATCGAGCCCGGAGCCGAAGACGGCGTGCGGCGTCCCGGTCACGGCGTTCGTCTGGCTCCACCAGGTCCCGTCCGCGCGGCTGAGGAAGCCGGCCGCCTCGGGATGCGTGACGGGATCCATTTGCGCCGTCCGCCATTGGGGCGCCCGTTCCGTGCCCGGCATCGGGATATGTAGCTGTTGGTGTTGGTCGACCGGCATGAAGCCGAACGCGCTGCCTCCCCCGAAGAGCAGCAGCAGCGCCGTACCCCATCCGCAGAGCAGATTCCCCTTCCGACTCGGCATCCGCCTCTCCTTTCCGATTCCGCGGCGGGACCGGGCACACCGAACCGGCCGGTGGGCGCGATCCCGCTCCATCTTTCCGTCCCGGATTCCGAGACGGCATCAAATGCTCCCCGTAAGCATAACAGACCGTGGGGATTCTGGAAACGGGACGACAGCGCACAGGTAAGTCGGGCTTCTGCATTCGATGAGCGGATGATATGCTGGTTCGTTTCGACGCAGACACAACACCCACTCCAGGAGGTCTCCATGACCCGGACCCGTCGGATCGGAAGAACGGCCCTGCTCGCCGGCGCGGCGCTCGCCCTGGCCGGCACGCTGCCGGCGCACGCGCTCGAGACGGTACGCGTCGCCGGGCAACTGAATCGCCCCATCTACGCCGCCGCACCGGAAGGGGACGACCGCCTCTTCATCGTCGAGCAGCGCGGGGTGATCAAGATCCTGCAGGACGGCGAGGTCCTGGAAACTCCATTCCTCGACATCGACGACCGCGTCACGAACATCTCCGGCAACGACGAGCGCGGCCTGCTCGGTCTCGCCTTCCATCCCGACTACGCGGAGAACGGGGAGTTCTTCCTCAACTACACGAACAACAGCAGCAACACGGTGATCGCACGTTACCTCGTCTCCCCCGACGACCCGAATCTGGCGCTCCCGGACAGCGAGGAGATCCTCCTGACGATCAACCAGCCGTACAGCAACCACAACGGCGGGACGCTCCTCTTCTCCCCGATCGACGGTACCCTCTTCATCGGGATGGGAGACGGTGGATCGGGCGGCGATCCGGGCAACCGGGCGCAGAGGCTCGACACGCTGCTCGGCAAGATGCTCCGGATCGACGTCGATGGCGCCTTCCCGTACGAGATCCCGCCCGACAACCCGTTCGTCGGCGAGGAGGGGCTGGACGAGATCTGGTCTTACGGCCTCCGCAACCCGTATCGCTGGAGCTTCGACCGGGCGACCGGCGATCTCTACATCGGCGACGTCGGCCAGGGCGATTGGGAAGAGGTCGACTTCGAGCCGGCCGCCGACGAGGGCGGACGCAACTACGGCTGGCGCCGGATGGAAGGGAACCACTGTTACAACCCACCCGAGGACTGCAACGACGGCAGCCTGATCCTCCCGATCCACGAGTACTCCCACGGCGGAGACCCGTTCCGCTGCTCGATCACCGGCGGGTCGGTCTACCGCGGCGCAGCGATCCCGTCGCTCCAGGGGACCTACTTCTTCGCCGACTTCTGCAGCGACCAGATCTGGAGCTTCCGGTACGACGGCGAGAACCTGACCGAGTTCCAGGACCGGACCGCGGAGCTGGACCCCGGCGGAGGCCAGGCGATCGGCGACATCGCCGCGATCGTCGAGGACGGCTTCGGCGAGCTGTACGTCGTGGATCGGGCCGGCACCTCTTCGGGAGAGATCTACAAGATCCTCCCCGATCCCGCCGGGGTCGGAGACCTTCCGATCGGAGACGCTCCGCATTTGTCGATGGCGCGCCCCAACCCGTCGAACGCCGCCGTCCGGCTTCGTCTCACCCTTCCCCACGCGACGACCGCGCAGGTCGCCGTCGTCGACGTGGAGGGGCGGCGGATCCGGAGTCTGCGTTCCGGGCGGTTCGGCGCTGGAACCGAGACGCTCGTCTGGGACGGCAACGACGCGACCGGCCGGCGCGTCGCCGCCGGGGTCTACTTCATCCGCGCGCTGGTCGACGGAGAGCGGCTGACCCGCAGGATCGAGCGGATCGACTGATCCCGAAACGGTTCGGCGCGGGGCTCAGCCCGCGTCGGCGGGACGGGTCTGCGGCGGGAGCCCCTTGTGCGTTCCGTCGCAGACCGGTTCGTTTCCGGTCCGCTTGCAGCCGCAGAGGGCGATCCGCTTCTTCTCGGTGATCTCGACCGCAACCGGTCGAAACGCGGTCCCCTTGTGCGCCCCGTCACAGAACGGCTGGCGGCTCGAACGCCCGCACTGGCACCACATGTACCGACCCGGCTCCAGCTCCAGCACATAAGGGGACTGCTGGGCGACGATCCGTTCCTGTCCATCCGTCATCGACCCCTCCTCGGTTCGGGTGATGAGGACATCGTATCGTCCCGCGGCGAGATCGCGCAAAGCGGAACGCCAATTGGGACGGGCCGACGCGCCGCGCCGGCCCGCTGTTCTCCTTGCCTCCCCGGGCCGCGCTACTTCAGCAGCGTGACCTGGCGGACCTCCAGCCGGTCGGCCGTCGCCAGCCGAACGAAGTAGATCCCCGATGGCAGCGGCGCGCCGCCTCCGTCGCGGCCGTCGAAGACGACCGTGTGCTCCCCGGCCGCCACCGGGCGATCGATCAACGTCCGGACCCGCCGCCCTCCGACGTCGTAGAGGGCGAGGTCGACGCTCCCCTCGCCGGTGCTGCGGTAGACGATCCGCGCGCGCGGATTGAACGGGTTCGGACCGCACGAGACCAGGGCGGACCGCAGGACCGGAGGGATCTCCCCGGCGCCGGTCACCGGCAGGCGGTCGGCGGCGAGGGTGAAGTCGTCCACCGCCGCCTCGACGAGCGACCCGCTCCCCTCGTCCGAAGCGACGAAGCGGAGCTGGACCTGGGCGGTCAGCGGGATGAAGTCCTCCAGCACGAAGCTGTGAAGGGTCCACTCGTTGGCGCTCTCCATCGTCTCCTCCAGCACCACCCAGTCGGTCCCGTTCGCGGTGATCTCGACCCGCCAGGTGTCCTGGCCCGGGTTGTTGCCGAGGTCGTTGGTGTACCAGCGCCAGTACTCGATCGTCGCCGAGACCGCGTCCCCGAGATCGAAGACCGGGGTGAGCAGGGTGGTCTTGCCTCCGTCGACGTCGGCGTCGCCGGCCCCGCCGCCGACCGAGCCGTTGCCCGTCACGAAGCAGATCGAACCGGGATCGAGCGTGTGGTCGTCTTCCGGCTGGCATGGCTGTCCGTTGTACGTGGTCCCGACGGGATCGGCCCGCACCCACCGGCCGGTCGAGGCATCGTCGCCGGCGGCCCCGGCGGTCCATCCCCGGTCCTCCTCGACGTCGTCGCGGAACGCCCCGACCGAGAGCTCGTAGTCGACCCCCGCTTCGAAACCGCTCTCGCACGAGAGGGCGAGGTGGAAATCGACCTGCGCGGGAGACGGACACTCGGGACGCAACTCGACGACGAAGGAGCTGACGATCCCCTCCCCGCCCGCGGGAGCGCGGAGGCAGATCCCCTCGTTCTCGTGGACCAGGACGGCGGGATGCATGCTGGAGAGCACGCCCTGAAGCTGGCGCGCGTCCGACTGCCCGACGTTCGGCAGGGTGAGCTGGACCGTGATCGTCTCCCCCGGATCGGCGGTCCCGTTCCCGTCGCCGCCCGGCGCCGCGTCGTTGATCAGGAACGCCCCGCTCGTGAGGACCGGCGCCTGGATCGGAAGGCTGAAGCCCGCCTCCCACTCCCCCTGATCCGCCTGGATCGCCACCGTGAAGAGCGCGACGTGGCCGTCCGGGGCCATCGGGTCGATCTCGATCACGAACGGCTCCAGGCACGCTCCCGTGCTGTCGGGCGGGATGTCCTCGATCGCCTGCTCTCCGGTCGTGACGACGACGTGCTCGTCTGCGCTGGACAGGACGGCGGAGATGCCCGTGGCGTCCTCCACGCCGACGTTGGCGAACCGGAGACGCAGCCCGTTGGTCTCTCCCGCGTCGCAGATCCCGTCACCGTCGACGGGCGCGTCGAGGACCGTGCTCTCGGAGAAGACGAGGAACGGTCCGTCCGGCGGGATCACCTCGACCGCCTCGATCGCCGGGATCCCGTTCACCCGGGTGACCGTCAGGGTCAGTGATCCGGGCTCCTCGAGCGGCGGATCGATCGGAATCGCGGCCGTGCCCCCTGGACCGGTGAGCGCGACGCCGTAGAGGATCCCGTCGCCGTAGAGCGCGCAGCGCGCCCCTTCGACCCCGGCGACCGTGACCTCGTAGGCGTCCTGGCCGATCAGCAGCGTGCCGCCGTGCTGCACGGTGAGCGGGTCGGGCGTGCGGGTCCGCACGAGCAGCGAGGGGTCCCCGAAGACGTGCCACGCTTTGAACTCGCTCGCCCCCGAGTTTCCGTACTCGTCGATCATCTGGCACGAGCCATTGAAACAGAGGCCGCCGTAGGTGGTCATCTCATCGCCCACCAGCAGGTCGACCACCTCGTCCTGCGCGCACATCGGGGGATTCCAGGACTGGCTGATCGAGGACATGTAGGCGCCGATCGCGCCGGTCGGCACCCCTCCGTTCGTCGCGCGCAGCCATGCTTCCGCGAAGCAGGTCAGGCCGCCGAAGTCCCCGTTGACGCAGGCGACGCTGATGATGAAGGGAAGCATCCAGTCGTTCGTCAGGCTGTTGACGTGCGAGCTGCTGAAGCCACTGGAGCCCCAGCTCGTCTGGCTACCGTGGCCGGTGTAGTCGACGATGCTGCGGCCCTCGTTGAGTGCCGCGGCGACCTGCGCGGCGGTCGCGTACGGATCGTAGATCTGGTCCACCTCGGTGTAGCCGTAGCCGAGCAGCTTCCCCCGGATCACGTCCTGGTGCTCGTCGTCATACTCCCCGTCGTCTCCGGGGCCTTGATCCGATGCGATCCCGGTTCCCTTGTGGTACCAGGACGCCCCTTCCATCGGGGTCTTCTCGTAGGCGACCGACCGCTCCACCTGCGTCTCCGCATGCGCCAGCGTCTCGGCCGAGAATCGCCCTACGAACAGCTCCGGATAGCTGTCGTTCCCTTCGATCAACGCATAGGAGGGATCCGACTCGTTGCCTCCGTTCATGGTCGTCGCCACCTGGGCCGCGTCCCCGACCAGCAGAACGAACGCGATTCCCTCGTCGAGGTACCGCTGCTCGATCAACGCGTCGATCGCCGCCTCATTGTTGCCGATGCTCGATACGTCGACCAGCTCGGTCGGGATCCCCTGCTGGGTCTTCCACTCGACGAGCGGGAGGAGGGCGGAGTGGAAGTCGTCATGGGTGATCACCAGCATCCCCCCGATCTCTTCCACCGGGGTGTAGCGGGCCCCGCCCCAGTTGACGAAGTGGAGACGGTACAGCTCGGCGAACTGCGTGGCGATCGAGGCGGGCGGCGCCGCGCGGTCGATCGTGTTGACGACGCCCGGTCCAGCAGCGTCGATCTCCACCACCATCCTGTGCGCCACCCGGAGCCGGCCGCTCCGGGCTCGCGTCTGGAACGGCACCACGTCGGCGACCAGTCCCCGGTAGTCGCGGAGAACGTACGGCTCCCGGTCCCGGACGACCCGCTCCGGATACCAGGCGTCGGACGCGTAGGCCGGCCCGAAGGAATACGGGACGTCGGCGGGATCGATCGTACGCGGGAGGTTCCCTTTCGACGGAACGACCGGCATTCCCTCGATTTCGGTGTACTCCGCCTCCAGGACCCGGATCTCCATCCGCTCTCCGTCCGGGATCAGGACACTCCGGCAGACGTGCGGCAGCTCGGGGAGCCCGGTGTCGAGCAGGTTGCTCTCTCCCTCGAGACCGAGCCGGTAGTAGGTCGCACCGTCGATCTCGATCGGAGCGGCGTCGAAGCCGGGAATCGTGATCTCCAGGACCGTGCGCGCCGCGGCCGACTCGATCACCCGGACGTCCACCTCGCTCCCCTCGACTCCGCCGAGCGAGACCCAGGCGGCGCCCGCCGCTCCTGGAACGACTCCGAGCGCACAGAGAACGGGAACCAGAACCGCGAAAACGCGAAACGAGCGGCGACGATCGAACTTCATGATGTGCCCCCTCCAGGCAGACGATCCGACCCCGATCGGGGCCGGGAACCCCGGTCGTCCCACTCCGAGGAGCCGGGACCGATTAGCGACACGGCCAAGAGAAGTTTATCACGAAGCAGGATTTCTTCAAATGTAGAAATGCCATACGGTTTCGCGCATCAGACACGGCCGCTTACGCCGGCCCGCTCAGGTCCGCGGCGAGGGCCCGCCGGGTCGGCCCCTCGATCGGAGCCCGCCCGCCGTGGCGGGCATGGTCGAGCACCAGCGCGGCAGGACGGTCGAGGCGCCGGAACCGATCGGCGGCTTCCGCGGAGAACGGGAACCGGAGCCGGTACGGTCCCGCCCCGGGTCCCTCACCGGTCCGCTGCCGGAGGAACCGGCCCGGAACCGCCTCGGCCTCTCCGACGTCGATACGGAGCCGCTCCCCCGCCTCGATCCCCGACAGGTCTTCGGCCAACCCGCGGATCCCGGCAGGATCGGTCCATTCGACGTACAGCACCCCGAAGAGGTGCAGGGGCGGGGGAAGCAGCTCGTTGGCGAGCTCGAGCTCCCGTGCGACGTCTTCCGGATCGTGGATCGCCTCCGCGCGGAGCGTCTCCTGGAGCTGGAAGAGAATCGTCTCGCGGGTCTCGAAGACGACCGAGAACCGCTCGCCGACGCGGATCCGTCGCAACGTCCGGGCCTCGAGGACCCGCCGGCGGATATCCGCCCGGACCCGGTCGTAGCCGGCCGGGTCCTTGATCTCTTCGATGCGAATCGGGTCCATTCGATCGACTCCCTCACCGCACCGGCGGCGGATCCATCGCTTCCCGCACGATCTCCACCGGATGCGACACGGGGATCCGGCAGTGGGCGCGCACGAGTTCGGCGGCGTAGAAGCAATCGGTGACGAAGCGCTCGGTTCCCGAGCTCCGGACCGTCTCGAGGAAGCGCGCGCGCTGGCCTCGGCTCGCCTCCGCGGCGGTCGCGTCGCCGCGCCAGAGCGCGTTCCCGGCGCAGCAGCGCTCGAGCCGTTCGACCCGCGCCCCCGGAACCCCCTCGAGCAGACCGGCGGCCCCATCTCCCCCCAGGGCCGTCTGGCGGCACCCGACGTGGACCAGGAGCCGGCCCGGCGGGTGGCGGAATCGCCCGTCGAAGCGGTCCTCGCGGTGGAGACGCTCCAGGACCTCATCGATCCGACGGACGGCACCCGCCACCTCGCGCGTCGCCGAATCCGGAACGATCCGCGGCGCCTCCTCCCGGAGCATGCCGGCGCACTCGGCACGGTAGGCGACCACCGTCTCTCCCCGGGCGACGTGCCGGTGCAGGACGCGCGTGTTCGCCCGGACGTTCTCTCTTGCCGTCTCGATCGCGCCGGCCTCCAGCGCGTGCAACCCGCAACAACGCTCGTCCGGAACGGCGAGCCGGACGTCGAGCGCGGCCAGGACCTCCACCGTGCTCCGCAGCCCGCCGGGATCGTGCACGTTCGCCGTACATCCGGGAAACAGGACGACGCCGCCTCCCGTCCCCTGCGTCCGTTTCGCGAGACGTTTCTCGATCTTGCGGAACCACCGGTCGAACGGACGGCGCTGGAATCGCGGCAGCGGCGCCTCGCGCGGGAATCCGATCGTTTCCTCCAGCAGGCGTCGGCCGGCACGGGTCGGCCCGATCCGGTTCAGGACCGGCGCGAGCAGGCTGCCGGCCGCGGCGAGGAGATCGGGGTTCGCCCGCGGCCGTCCGCCCCACGGACCCCGTCCCGCCTCGACCCGCTGCGCCCGCCTCCACAGGACGAAGCGGGGAACGTCGACTTCGGGATCCGCTCCGGACCCCGGCGCGTACGGACACTGTGCGCGGCAGAGGCCACAGTCGTAGCAGAGGTCCTCCCAGGGGGCCCCGGCGGACGGTTCGCCTCCGAGCAGGATCGGAAAGACGGGGCAGAGATCGGCGCACAGGCGGCACCGCCGGCAGACGGCGGAGGGATCGGGGTCGGCCGGCACGATGCGGTCAGCCTCCCGTGGCCCGGGTCAGACCGGTCGGGCGCAGACCCGAGGCGCCGAGCTCCTTGAGCAACCGGCGCCGGATCAGCTCCTCCGCGCGCACCGCGTGCACCTGCGTGATCGCGGCCCCTTCCAGCTTGCCGCCGGCGATCATGTCGTGCCCCCCCGCGGTCCCGCGGCTTCCGACCACCGCACGGATCACCTTTCCGGCGTTCGCCTTGCGGTTGTTCGTCCGGATCGAGAGGAGCAGATCGTCCCCGTACCGGCCGATGCAGAGCGCCCACTCGATCCCCTCGAGGCGGACGATCAGATCGGCGAACTCGGCGACCACGTCGGGGTTGCTGACCTTCCCGAGGACCGTCACGGCGATCTCCGCGTAGATCTTCGTCCCCTCGATCGCCCGCCCCATCATCTCGAAGTACGAGCGCTGCAGGCGGGCGTGCTCGATCTGCGAGAGGGCCTCGTTGTCGACCAGCGGGAACATCTTCAGGAAGACGCGCTGGTCGGCGCGTCCCGCTTCCCTTCCGAGGTTCTGCGTCTCGGATCGGATCGCGTGGAAGATCGCGCTGGCGAGCCGCCGGTCCGGTTCGATCTCCGCCGCCTCCAGATACTCGAAGAGGATCGTCGCCGATGCGCCGTAGTCGACCCGGATGTCGTGGAACGGCACCGACCGCGTCGGCTTTCGGCACGGATGATGGTCGAACACGACGGTCGCCCCGACCTCCTCCGGCAGGGAGTTGTTGCCGGTCTCCGGCTGCGTGTCGACGAGCGCGAACGCGTCGAAGGAATCGAGATCGAGGCTCTCGAGCGGATGCAACGGGATCCGCAGGACGTCCATCATCGCCCGGTTCTCGGTCCGCCCGATGATCCCTCCGTAGCCGAGCGTGACCCGCGTCGTGGTGAACCGCCGGACGATCCGGCCGAGGATCCACGCGGAGGCGATCGCGTCCGGGTCGGGGTTGTCGTGCGTCAGGATCAGCAGCCTCCGGTGCGGCTCGAGCGTCTCCTGCAGGCGGACCAGTCGTCGTTGGTTTCGTTTCAAGGGGCTCCTCGCGATCCCGGTCCCGCATCCGGCACGGTCCGCCGCAGGACGAATCCGGCCCGACTGGTGTAGAAGAGGGTCGCGGCGTTCCCGGCGCGCTGGGTGGCGAGCGAGACCGGATCGAGGAGGCCTTCGGCGACGACCTCCGCCGCGTTCCCCTCCTCCAGGATCCGGACCGCCCGGGCTCCCGCGGGATCGAGGAACCACGGAAGCGCGCCGTCCGGTCCGATCGCGACGTCGCCCGCAACGGCGGGCGGGGCGATCGTGTGGAAGGTGCCGATCGTCCCGTCGGGCGTTCGGGATCCGATCCGGCTCTCCTCCCCGTCCGCGACCCCGAAGTAGATCGTTCCGTCCGAGGCGACCGCCACGCCGGTCGCCTCTCCGTCGGCGAGGTCGACCAGGATCTCCGGCCCGTTTCCCAGCGGCCCGAAGCGGAGGACCGCCCCCGGCGAGACGACCGCGACGATCAGGTTGCCGTTCGGATCGATCTCGAGATCGGCGCCGGTGGCGAACCCCTCGGCCAGCCGTTCCGGTTCCCCTCCGCCGGCGGGGAAGCTCCAAAGAGCGCTCTCCCCCGATTCCGACGACGCGCTCAGGGCGTAGAAGAGCCCGGCGTCACCGGCCCGCGCGACGTCGACGACGTCCGGCACCGCGATGATCCGCGTCGGGGTGCCGATCATTCCGGTCCTCCAGATCCCGCCGTCCCCGAAATCGGCGACGTACGCTTCCCCCTGGATCGGAGCCGCGGCGATCCCCCTCGGATCGAGGAACTCCGGAGCTCCGATCCCGGTGGTCACGACGACGACCGGTCCCAGGGCGGAGACGTTCCCCGCCTCGGCGCGGACCCGCAGGCCGAAGCCGAGCGTGGTCCGGGGCGGAAGGCCCGCGGCGGTATAGGTCTCCTGGGTTCCCGCGATGCGGGGCGGCGGGACGTCCGGAAGGGAGATCGCCTCCTCCCAGGTCATGGAATCCAAGGCGCCCCTTCGGTATCGCAGATCGTACCCCGCGGCGGTCCCGGTCGCCCGGTCGTCCCCCGTCGCCGTCCAGCGAAGCCGAACGAAGTCGGAGCCGACCTCCTCGGCATGGAGGTCGGCGACCGCGGCCGGAGGGATCGTGTCGGTCACCGTCGAGTCGACGGGCGTCGTGAACCGGACCACGTTGCCGAGCCGCGAGAGGTTGCCGGCGTCGTCTCCGCTCCGGATCCCGACCGCGTAGTCGGTTTCCGGCTCCAGACCGAGGAGCCGGTGCTCCTCGGCCGATCCCGGCTCGCCCGGAACCGGTTCTCCCCCGGCCCGTGTCGCAAGATCCCAAACGACCTCGTCCAGGTCCCGGATCCGGAAGCGGAGATCGTAGAACGCGGCGGCCCCTCCCTCCACGCCGTCCTCGGCCGGGGCGGTCCAAG
>WJJW01000335.1 GCA_014729455.1 Candidatus Eiseniibacteriota bacterium | reverse complement strand
GCAGACCGATGTTGCTTAGAACGTGGGCGAGCATCGGACGATCACCGAGCTTGTCGAACAGAGCCCTGGCCCGCTCGAAGCACTCCCCCGAAGCGCCATACTCGCCCTGTTCGAGGTAGGTCGTCCCGAGATTGTTCTGGACCTTGCCGGTTTCCCGCGGGTCGCCGATCTCCTCCCAGAGCTGCAGGCAGCGGCGCTGGTGGTCGAGCGCCTCCTGGAGTCGCCCGGCCCGCTGGTAGGTGTTGCCGAGGCGATTGAGGATCCGCGCTTGTCCCTTCCGATCGCGGAGGGCCTCCCGGATCCGCAGCGCTTCCCGGAAATTGTCCATCGCAACGTCGAAGGCACCGAGAAGGCGACGGACGGATCCCAGCTCCTCGAGCGCCCTCGCGCGATTGGGGCCCGGCGCGTCGGCGCTCGAGAAGCGGAGGCTCTCGAGCAGGAGGTCTTCCGCCGTCCGGTACTCCCCCTCCCGCGTGCGGAGTCCAGCGATCTCGCAGAGGGTCGCGGCCGCGCCGGCGTGGTCCCCGGTCCGCTCCTGCAGCGCCAGGCACTCCTCGAAGCTCGAAACCGCTTCCTCGTTGCGGTCCTGCGCGCCGCGAGACCGTCCGAGGAGCACGAGCGCACGGATCGTCGCCGGCTCGGACGCGCCGCTCCTCGCCAGATCCAGCGCGTGCAGGGCGCAGCGATCCGCCTGCTCGACCTGGCCCTGGTCGAGGTAGGTCTGACCCGAGCCGAGAAGCAGATCGACGAGCTCTTCGGGGGACGTGCCGCGCCCGGAGTCCGGAGCATGGGAGGCCAAAGGGAGTCCTCCTTCTAGCATTCGATCCTGTGGGGACGGATATTAGCACGACTGATCGAACCCCGCCACCGCGGCCGGGAGCCGCGGGGACGGGGCGATCGGAGCGAGACGTGCGGGGCGCGCGGTCCCTATCGATCCAGGCGGAGCATCTTGCGCGTTTCGGACCGTCCCTGGGCCGTCATGCGGTAGAAGTAGGTCCCGGCCGCGGCGGGTGCGCCCTCGTCCGTGCGGCCGTCCCAGGTCACCATCCAGGTTCCCGCCTCGAACGGGCGATCCACCAGTTCGCGGACCCGCCGGCCATCCGGAGAGAAGATCTCGATGGCGACCGGGCCGGCCGCGTCGAGCCGAAAGCGGATCGACGTCTCCGGCCGGAACGGATTCGGACGATTCTGCTCCAGCCGGACCGATCCGCCGCCGTCGACCGGCGCGATCGAAGCCGCGTCGGGATCCCACAGGATCCGGTCGTCGCTGCTCCACGGCTCGGGCAGCGCCCCGGGCGCCGGGCGGAGGATCGCCAGGATCTCCTCGTCCGGCTGGAGATCGGGGATCGGCACCCCGGGGAACTGCATCAGCCACCCTGCGCCGCAGCCGCAGCCCTGGAAGTGGACCGGATCGCAGTTGCGCGGGATCCCGTTGACGGTGCCGCAGTAGCTGCCGCAGCCGACCTGGAAGCAGGTGGGCCCGCGCGCGCTCATGATCCTCTGCTGCAGGAGGTCGGTGGCAAGAGGCGTCCCGTTGCGGAGCAGCTCGATCTCCATGTCGAGGTTCAGCGTGTTCTGCCCGTCGAAGGAGACCAGTCCGGAGATGGAGACGTCGTAGACATCCGGCGGCGCGCCCGGAGTCTCGATGAGATGCACCGTCTCCACGCTCCGGTTCCAGTAGATCGGCCCACCGTGGTAGACGGCCCCCCGCGTGTCGTTCTCGGTGTCGTCGTCGGGCAGGGCTCCCGGCGCGGGCCGCAAGAGGACCAGGACCTCGTCTCCCGCGGCCAGCGGGATCGACGGAAAGGTCTCATCGAACCAGACGCCGCAGTCGCAGTCGGGCGGCAGATCGGGATTGCTGTGGTTCGGACAGTCCTCGTAGCAGTTCAGGACCGCGTCCTGGCCGTCGACCGTGCCGTCGCCGCACCACCCCGAGCATCCCCCGACGTCCTCGCAGGGAAGACCGACGTAGCCGAGATCGATCGGCCGATCGATCGGCGTTCCGTACGCAACGCCGTTGATCTCGAGGGTGATCTCCGTGGAAAGATCGACCGGTGCCGAGAGCGGCAGGGCCGATACGGTCCAGGCGACGTGGATGTCGTGCAGTGCGGGATCTCCCTGTTGGCCCGGTAAGACGGCGATCGCGTGGACCTTGCGATCCCACGGCGGCTCGCCCTGCGCCGTGGTCGTCGAAGCGATCAGGATCGCGCCGAGCATGCCCAGTGCGGCGAGGACGCGGCGCGGGCGACGGCCTGCGGCGCCCTTCTCCGGAACGTGATTGCGAAATGTCATGGCTCCTCTCCCCCTTCCATTCAGTCCCGCCCTCGGACCCGCTCGGACGCACCGCTTCGGAGCCGTGGGGCGGTTTCGGTTGCGTGTTCCGCCCACTTCCCGATGCCAGGGTCATGCCGGACCGGCTCCTCGGGAGAGCCGTCTATCTCATTGCCTTCAAACAGGTAAGGGAATGCCGGTCTGGCGGCGGATTCGCGGCCTCCGCCGGCGCCTCGGCGGGATCGACGAGGATCGGGGAGATCGAAGGGCGACAACCGGCTCCGCCGTTCGGTGAATTCCACGAGGCGGGCGACGTCGACGGCCGGGACGGAATCGACGGAAGGGACGGAGGGACGCGGCCGTCAGCCGGTCGACCGATGGCGGTCATCGACCGCATCGACCATGTAGACGACCTCGTAGGCGATGTTCTTGCCGTAGTCGGCGACCCGCTCCATCGCCTTCGCGAGGAAGATCAGGTCGACCGCCTGGGTGATCTTCGAAGGCTCCTCCGCCATGTAGTGGAGAATCCTCCGGATGATGTCGCGGTGGAGCCGGTTGATCTCCGGATCCCGGGCGGCGATGCTGCGGGCGAGCTCGGTGTCCTCGTCGACGAGGGAGTCGATCGCGGTCCGGACGGCCGTCTTCGCCTTCTCGCCGAGCATCGGCAGCCCGAAGAAGTTCTTCAGCGGCGGGAGATCGGAGAGGTCGCACCCGAGTCGGGCGATGTAGACCGCCTGGTCGCCCATCCGCTCCAGGTTCGTGTTGATCTTCATCGACATCGTCACGAAGCGGAGATCCTTCGCGACCGGCTGCCGCATCAGGAGAATGTCGATGCACGCCTGGTCGATCCGGACCTCCATCTCGTCGATCTGCTCGTCCGCCTCGACCACCTGCTCGCAGAGCTCCGGATCGCGCGAGAAGATCCCCTGCAGCGCCCGGCTGTAGTTCTCGATCGAGAGATACGATAGCCGGAGCAGAAGATCGAGGAGCTCCTTGAATTGTGCCTCGTAATACCGTTCCACCCGATTTCCGTCCTGACCCCCAGAAGATCTAGCCGAACCGACCTGTTACATAATCTTCGGTCTGTTTCTTGTCCGGCTTCTGGAAAATCTTCTTGGTGGGTCCAAACTCTATCAGGTTTCCTAAATAGAAGAAAGCGGTGTAGTCGCTCACCCGGGTGGCCTGGTGCATGTTGTGGGTGACGATGACCACCGTGTAAGTCTCGCGAAGCTCCGTAATTAGCGCTTCGATCCGTGCCGTGGCGATCGGGTCGAGCGCGGAGCACGGTTCGTCCATGAGAAGGACCTCCGGCTCCGTGGCGATCGCCCGGGCGATGCAGAGACGCTGCTGCTGTCCCCCGGACAGGTTCATCGCGCTTTCCTTGAGCCGGTCCTTGACCTCATCCCACAAACCGGCGGCGTGCAGGCTCCGCTCGACCGCCTCGTCGAGCACGCTGCGCCGGTTCTGCCCGTCGATCCGCAACCCGTAGATCACGTTCTCGTAGATCGACTTCGGGAACGGGTTCGACTTCTGGAAGACCATCCCGGTCCGCTTGCGCAGGGCGATCACGTCGATCCCGGAGCCGTAGATGTCCTCCCCCTGGATCCGGACCGTCCCCGAGATCCGCACTCCGGGGATGAGATCGTTCAGCCGGTTCAAACAGCGCAGCAGCGTGGACTTGCCGCAGCCGGACGGCCCGATGAATGCGGTCACCATCCGCTCCGGGATCCGCATGTTCACGTCGAACAGCGCCTGCGACTCCCCGTACCAGAGGCTCAGCTCCTTGACCTCGACGGCAGGATCGAGCTTCTCGACGTCGGGCGGCAGTCCTTCCAGTTCCAATTCGTGTCCCCTGGTCTCCCGGGTCGGGCGGGAGACCCGTGGTTCGTCCTCGATGATCGTCCGATCCATAGTCTAGCCGAATGCCCCCGTCTTGTATTTGTCCCTCAGTTTGTTGCGAACGATGATCGCCGTCAGGTTCAGCAGCACCACGATCAGAATCAGCAGCAGCGTGGTCGCATAGACCATCGGCTTCGCCGCCTCGACGTTCGGGCTCTGGAACCCGACGTCGTAGATGTGGAAGCCGAGGTGCATGAACTTCCGCTCCAGATGCAGATACGGGAACGTCCCGTCGAGCGGCAGCTCGGGCGCGAGCTTCACGACCCCGGTGATCATCAGGGGAGCGACCTCCCCGGCACCCCGCGCCATCGCCAGGATCGCGCCGGTCATGATCCCGGGCGCCGCGCTCGGCAGCACGATCCGCGTCACCGTCTGGAACTTCGACGCCCCGCAGGCGATCGAGCCTTCCCGGATCCCGGTCGGGACCGCGGCCAGGGCCTCCTCCGTCGCCACGATCACGACCGGGACCGTCAGCAGGGCCAGGGTCAGCGACGCCCAGAGCAGGCCGCCGCCGCCGAACGTCGGCGACGGGAGCCGCTCGGGGTAGAAGGTCGAGTCGATCGCCCCGCCGACCAGGTAGGCGAAGAAACCGAGCCCGAAGAGGCCGAAGACGATGCTCGGCACGCCGGCGAGGTTGTTCACCGCGATCCGGACCGCGCTGACGATCGGTCCCTGCTTCGCGTACTCGCGCAGGTAGAGAGCGGCGAGCACCCCGAGCGGCACGACGGCGATCGTCATGATCAGCGTCATCAGGACCGTCCCGAAGATCGCCGGGAAGATCCCGCCTTCGGTGTTCGATTCGCGCGGATCCTGCGACACGAATTCCCACAGCCGGGAGAGGTAGATCCCCACCTTTCCCGGGATCCCCATCTCGTTCGGGCGGTACGCGCGCACGATGTGCGAGATCGCGTAGTCGCGGACCTCGCCGCGGACCGAGCGGAGCACGACGCGGTACTCCTCGTCGGCGCGGCGCAGCTCGCCCAGCCGCTCCCGGAGCTGCTCGTACTCCGCGGTCCACCGGTCGACCTCTTCGCGCAGCGCGGCGATCCGGCGCCGGCCCTCCGGCGTGTCGGCGATCCCCTCCAGCTCGATCTCGCGGATCGCGAGGCGGGCGGACTCGATCTCCTCGTTGATCCGGCCGACCTCCTCCTCCTCGACCTCCTCGATCCGGCCGTAGCGGTCGTGGGCCGCATCGATCTCGCGCTGGAACCGATCCCAGATGCCGTCGGCGGCGATCGTCTCGCCGGGAAGCCGCAGCTCGACCAGGAAGCCGTTGAACGGCCCCCACTCGAGGCGCTCGGCGACCAGCGCATCCTCCGGCTTCTCGCGCGCGACGACCTCGCTCTCGTCGAACCAGCGGAAGTCGATGCCGTAGAGGTCCCGATTCGCGATCCGCATCAGGAACCGCTCGCCGCCCCCGCCCTCTTCGACGTAGCCGGGGATCGTCTCGCGGCGCTCGATCTGGCCCAGGAACGGCGTCCCCTCGTCGGTCTCGATCCGGACCAGCTCCTTCGGCCACATCGATCCCATGCCGTTGACGATGATCAGCAGGAGGATCCCGACGATCATCAGCATCGAGGCGGTCAGCGCGCTGCCGGTCAACCAGACGAACGGATCCCCGCGGCGGATCGCCTGCACCCAGACCGGCGCGTCGCGTCGGACCCGCAGGCTCGGAGTCTTCCTTCTGGGATGCGCCGCCACCGTCCCTCCTAGTAGTTGCCGAACTTGCGCCGCAGGCGCACGCGGATCCACTCGGCCGCGCCGTTCAAGATGAACGTCATCGTGAAGAGCAGGAACCCCGACAGGAACAGGACCCGGTAGAGCGTTCCGCGGTGCGGCGCCTCGGGGATCTCGACGGCGATGTTCGCCGAGAGGGTCCGCATGCCGTTGAAGATGCTCCAGTCCATGATCGGCGTGTTGCCGGTCGCCATCAGCACGATCATCGTCTCGCCGACCGCCCGTCCGAAGCCGATCATGATCGCCGAGAAGATCCCGGATCCGGCCGCCGGCAGGACGATGTGCAGCGCCGTCTGCCAGCGGCTCGCCCCGCAGGCGACCGATCCGCTGATCAGATGCTGCGGGACCGCCGAGAGCGCGTCCTCGCAGATCGTGAAGATGATCGGGATCACCGCGAAGCCCATCGCGAAGCCGACGACGATGCAATTGCGCTGGTCGTAGCGCTGGTCGGTCGTGTCGTAGAGCCAGTGCTGGAAGTCGCCGCCGAAGGCGAGCCGCTCGACGACCGGGCCGAGAAGCTGCGAGATCCAGATCCCCGCCAGGACGACGGGCACGAGCAGCAGCACCTCGGTGCCGGCCGGGAAGCGGCTCGTGATCCGGATCGGGACCGTCTTCCACGCGATCGCGGCCGCCAGCGCGAAGATCGGGGTCAGCAGGAAGATCAGGATCGTCCCCGGAACGACGTGCTCGAGGCGCGGCGCGAGGAAGAGGCCGGCGATCAGCCCGAGCACGACGCTCGGCAGGGCGGCCATGATCTCGATCGACGGTTTGACGACGTTGCGGATCCGGTAGTGCAGGAACTGGCTCGCGTAGATCGCGCCGAGAAGCGCGAGCGGCACCGCGAAGAGAAGCGCGTAGAGGGTCCCCTTGATCGTCCCGAAGAGGAGCGGGATCAGGCTGAACTTCCCCTCGAACTCGTCGGTCATCCCGGTCGACTGCCAGACGTGCTGGGGCTCGTCGTACCCCTCGTACCAGACCTTTCCGAACAGGACGCCGAGAGAGACCTCCGGATGCGGGTTCTCGAGGGCGTAGCTGTCGACCGGCCCGCCGGCGCGGCCCGCGAGCCAGCCGTCCGCCTTCGGGGCGAAAGCGAGCTTCCGGGCGGGCGGCTCCTCGTCGACGGTGAGCAGCGTCTTCTGCGTGGTCAGGTAGTGCAGGCGGACCTCGCCGTCGGCGTCGGCGGTGAAGAAGCTCCGGTCCCGCCCGGAAGGGGCGATCTCGACGATCGCCGCGCCGTGCGGCTCGAAACGGTGGACGTTGTGGTAGCTCTCCACGCGCGTGCCCGCGGTCGGATCCTCGACGGGGAACCAGCCGCCGAAGCTCCCGTCCTGCGCACCGATGATGACCGTGTTGTCGCCGATCGCGACGGCGAGCGCGCTCACCGGGGTCGTGTGATCCTCGGTCGCCTGGAAGGTCTCGACCAGGTCCGCCTGCTCGGCGTCGACCTCCCAGACCTGCACCCCGCCGTCGGCCATGCCGACGAACAGACGGGTCGCATCGGAGGTCACGGCGATCGCGGTGATCGAGGCCGGCAGCCGATCGCTCAGGTCATGCCGGCGGATCGTCCGCTCTCCCGCGCCGAGCAGGGACCGCTCGATCGATTCGACCCGGACGAAGAAGCCGCCGTCGCGCGAGGCGACCGCGAGCATGCTCCCCTCGTCGCTGGCCGCGTAGGCGAGCCGCTCGATCGGAGAGTCGCCGGCGATCGGGTCGAGCAGGGCGCCCGGCTCCCACCGGGCGGTCGAGATCCGGCCCCCTTCCTCCGGATAGGTCGCGTCGAAAACGACCCGTCCGAGCAGGATCCGTCCGTCGGGGGTGCCGAGGGCGAGCCGGTCCCGGGCGGGCGCGCGGGCGGCGGCGATGATCCGTTGGCCCTGGAGCGAGTCGAGCGGGACGGTCCGCAGGAGGCGGCCGTCGGTGAGATCGAAGAACCGGACCTCGGGCGCGGTGCCGATCACGTAGGCGCGCTCGCGGTACTCGTTCAGGCCGACGAGGAGCGGGTCGCCCGGCGCGCCCTCGAGGCGGACCTCGCGCGTCGTCTCGGGCGGCAGGAAGAGCGGAAACGCCTCGACGACGACGAAGACGAAGATCCCGAGCACCGCCAGGATGATCGCGAGACCGCCGCCGGTGATCCCCATGCCGGCGAGCTTGTCGATGAGCAGGACGCTCCGCGCGGTGGAGCGATGGCTCCGGGCGCGGTCGTCCGTCCCGGAGCGATCCGGAGTATTCATCTTGGCGCGCACCTTCTCGACCGCGCTCGGCTAGTCGAGCTTCGTCAGCTCCTCCTCGACGACCTGCGCGGGGAGGGGAAGGTAACCGTCCTTGATCACGACCTCCTGGCCCTCCGCGCTCAGGACGAACTTGAGGAACTCGTGGATCAGCGGGTCCAGCGGCTTGTTCGGCGGCTTGTTGACGTAGAGGTAGAGGAACCGGCCGAGCGGGTAGGTCCCGTCGACGACGTGCTCGATGTCGGCGGGCACGACCGACTCCGCGTCCCTACCGAGCGGCACGGCCTTCACGCCGGCGGTGTTGTAGCCGATGCCGCTGTATCCGATCCCATAGCGATCGTTCTCGACACCCTGGACGACCGAGGCGGAGCCGGGCTGCTCCTTGACGGTGTCCTTGTAGTCCCCCTTGAAGAGGGCGTGCTCCTTGAAGAAGGCGTAGGTCCCGGAGGCGGAGTTGCGGCCGTAGAGGCTGATCGGCCGGGCCCAGTCGCCGCCGAGGCCGACCCCGTCCCAGGTGTCGATCGACTTGGGGGCCCCGCCCGCGAGCGTCTTCGAGAAGATCGCGTCGATCTGCTGGAGGGTGAACCCCGTCACGGGGTTGTCCTTGTGGACGTAGACCGCCAGCGCGTCGAGCGAGGTGCGGATCTCGGTCGGCTTGTAGCCGAACTTCTTCTCGAACTCGTCGATCTCCGAGGACTTCATCGGCCGCGACATCGGTCCGAGCTGGGCGGTGCCGGAGATCAGCGCCGGCGGCGCGGTCGAGGAGCCCTTGCCCTCCACCTGGATCGTGACGTTCGGATAGTGACGGCGGAACCCCTCCTGCCAGAGGGTCATCAGGTTGTTCATCGTGTCGGAGCCGATCGAACTCAGGCTCCCCGAGATCCCCGAGGTCGGCTTGTAGGAAGGCACCCCCTCCGGGACCTGAAGTGCTTCCTGGGCGGTCGCGCCCGTCGTGCAGGCGGCGAGAATCAGAAGCGTGGCGGCCAGACGGCCGAAACGAATCATCGACATCGCGGCATCATCCCCCTGATCCCGGTCGGAACGGCGGCCCCGGGATCGAACGTGTTTCCCATCCGTTCTTGCCGTAACCGCTTCATCGTGACGGATCTCCGCGGCGGCTTCCTCGGTTGTTTTGTGAAGAGTTCGTCAAGGCGGAGGGGGCCAGGCGGGCCGGCACAATTGCTTGCGCCGGATCGAGTTGTGCCGGTAGGCTGACCGCCGTGGCCGATCCGTACGAGCGCTTCGCCCGGGTCTACGATCGCTGGCAGGCCGGCTATCCGCAGCCGTTCTCGAAGGCGATCCTTCCCTTCTACGAGCGCGAGATCCTGCGCCGCGGGGTCCCGGCGCGGTCGCTGGCCGACCTCGCCTGCGGGACCGGCAGCTTCCTGGTCGACTGGGCCGCGCGCAACGGCGGCTGGACGCTGACCGGGACCGACGGGTCGCGGGCGATGCTGTCGGTCGCGCGGGGGAAGCTTCGGAAGGCGAAGGTGCCGGTCCGTCTGATCGAGCAGCCGCTCGAGCGGACCGCGCTGCCCGCACCGGTCGGGGCGGCGGTCTGCGTGTTCGACAGCGTGAACCACCTGACCCGGCTGCCGGATCTGCGGCGGTTCTTCCGGGCGGCCGCCCGGG
>WJJW01000334.1 GCA_014729455.1 Candidatus Eiseniibacteriota bacterium | reverse complement strand
GGGGGTGACCCGACGGGCGGTTCTCGCACGGTAGACGGTCGGGTCACGTGGGTTCTGCGGCGCAGGGGTTGATGGGAAGGATCTACGTGTGCGGACGACGCCGCGCGAGCAACCAGAAGCTCCTTGGATCCACGATCGGGAGCGGTGCTCGGCTACCCAGCTCCAGCAGATCGCTGTCGCCGGTTACGAGCACATCCGCATGTCCTTCCAAAGCGGAAGCGAGAATCCACCCGTCATCTGGATCGCGGACTGCTACGCCGGACGGTCTCTCCGGCTTGGGTACGACCTCGCCTTCGCGGAGGAATTCCTCAATGTCCCCGACAGTCTCGGCTGGGAGACGAAGCTTCGATCGCAAGGCTCGCCGCAACTCGCCCAGGACCACTTCACCGGTGATGAGCACGTGCTCCGTCAAGACGTGCCGCACAACATCTGCGCAGAGCCCCCGGGTGGCGAACGCACTCACCAGGACGTTCGTGTCTAGGAATACCCTCACGAAACGTCCTGAGAGATGTCCTCGTCAGTAAGATAGCCCCTGGCCTCAGCAAAGGGCAGGACCTTCCGGCGTAGGCTCTCGAAACGCAACAGCCTTAGCTGTCTCTGCAGGGCGTCTCGAACCAGGTCGCTCCGGGTACGGCCGGTCTCCTTGGCCAGTCGGTTCAGCAAGCGATTCAGCTGCGGATCCAACCGAATGGTGATGGAATCTTTCATGTCTTACATCGTAAGACAGCCATCGTGCCTCGTCAAGCACTTGCAGAACTGCCGCCTGAAGCTGCCGGCCCACGCGATCTGCCCTGGTCTCTGTCGAGTATCCGGCCACGTGCCGTCCGCCGCTGAGGCATGTGGTAGCTGCTGATGCCGGGGGAAAGGAGGTTCCACATGCGGCCGCACCTCGTATCCATGGGTTGTTGCCTTGTGATTCTCCGTCTCTGGATCATCCCTATGTCCGGGCCCGTGCTTGCCGCTGGCAAGAACGCCGGCGGCGCGCTTCTCGTCCACACGACGAACGCGGCCGCGTTCACGATCACGATGGATCCGTGCGGCGCAATCTGGGACGCGCATGCTCCGACCACCTGCAAGGAGATCGTGGCCGAGGCGACCGTCGGCAGCGAGACCGACCGCCAGCTCGTCTGGTGCGTCGCCGCTTTCCATCCGTCGGCCGATCCCGGCGTGACGGTCGTCTAGTTCGGGCACGATCACGGATTCCCTCCGGGAGAGGGTGGAATTGCAGCGAGCGGCTACTGCGGACCCCCCGGGACGGTGGAAGTGGCCGACGCAGGCTGGCCGTACGACGTCGACGCGGGCTGCTCGGTCGCTTTCGGTGAACCGATCGCGGGACGCCACCTCTTTCCCGTCTACTGGTTGGCGGTGCGCGGAGGCGAGGGCGTCTCGCTGTCCACCGGACCGAACCCGACCGGCGGATACGCGAGCTTCGTCAGCGGCGACGCGCCGGGCTACAGCGACACGCTCGAGCGCTTCGGCACATTGCGCTTCCACGCGCCGGGGGAGGTCCCCCTGCCCGATCCCGCCGACGAGCGGTGCCTGCTGTCTGCAGGACGCGACCTGTCGCGTGATGCTCGAGCCCGAATGCCTCGCGCAGGAGGGCCGGCACCAGGGAGACGGCACGGATTGCAGCACGACCCTCTGCGGGGCGTGCTGCTACTGGGCTCGCCGGGAGGAGACCTTGTTCCGGCGGTGCATCGTGACGAGCTTCCGGGAGTGCAAGCAGGGCCGGCTTGCCGACTACAAGCTCTATGTCCATGAGCGGAAGGACAGCGTGGGGGCGAACTGGGCGGGTCCCGACCTCGCATGCGCGCACGATCCGGAGGATGCGGAGACGGAAGGGAGGTAGTGGTGCGACCTGGATCTGGGGGCCAGCTGGGTCTGCTGCAATCCCGGCGGCGGGTGCATCCTCATGTCCGACTTCTGCTGGCCCGGGCACCGGCTCGTCGGAGCAGGCGGGCCGGAGCCTCCGGCCCGCCTCTGTCTCAGCTCTGCTGGATCAGCTTGAACGCGTGGGTCCACTGGTTGTGGAGGAACCCGGGGATGCACCAGAGCATGGCGAGCGGTTCGATCGCCCGCGCCGCCTCCGCGGTGCCCATGTCGGCGGTCTCCCATCCGAGCTGGTCGACCAGCTCCCCGACGGCCTTCTTCGCCGATTCGTCGTTGCCGCAGATGAACATGGTCGGCTTCCCGCCCGGGACCTTCGGGTTCACCATGAGCGCGCTGCCGACCGAGTTGAAGGCCTTGACGAACTTCGCGTTCGGGTACTTTCGCTGCAGCCGCTCGAGCAGCGAATCGTCCAGGCTCGTGAAGTACTTGAGGACTCCGCTTTCGGGCGGCTGGTTGGCGATCGGATTGGTCGCGTCCATCACGACCTTGCCGGAGAGGTTCTCCTCTCCGGCGTCCTTCAGTGCCGCGAGGGCGGCCGTCCCCTTGACGGCGAGGACGATCAGCTCCCCGGCTTTCGCGGTATCGGCGACTTCCGCGACGACCGCCTTCGGATGCGCCTCGCTCCAGTCCTTCAGCTTCGCCGGCTCGCGCGTGCCGATCGTCACCTGATGTCCGTGGGCGATCAGTCCGCTCGCCAACGTCTGGCCGACCACGCCCGATCCGAGCACTCCGATCTTCATGGCTCCTCCCTTTCTCGGTGCCAGTCTTCTTCAACCGAAACAAACGGATCAGTATAGGGCAAAGCTACCCGGATCCGGCCGGGGAATCGCCCGGGAAGGATCGATGGCCGGATCGGAGGGCACGGGCGAGGAAGGGCTCAGTCCCGTGCGGCGTCGAGAACGATCTCGATCTCCATCTCTTCCTCGATCCACTCCGCCTCGTGGAAGATCACGTTGTCGACGATGAGCCGCTCGAGGGCTCAAGGCTGAAACCGGAGGGGCGGACGGCTGGTCTGCCGCCCGCCCGGTTCCAGCCACCTATCGGGTAAGAACGACCCTCTCCGAAGCGGTTCGACCGTTCGAACCATCCTCGCGACGGACGAAGTAGATTCCCGGAGGGACGATCCTCCCTGATGTGTTCCGGCGATCCCAGGAGAGGAGGCTCGAGCCGCTGCTCTGCGAATGGGAGACCAGCTCCCGCACCCGCCGTCCCGCGGCGTCGTAGATGGCCACGCGGATCGGTGCGACCGCCTCGTCCCCAAGGAGGACGAGCCGCACGGGGCCCGCGGCGGCCGGATTGGGATAGGCGCGCAGGCCGAATCCGGTCCCGGCGGCGGGGTCGGCGACGCCGGAGACCTCCTGCGCTTGCACGACCACGGCATCCTCACGGACCCGGACCTCCAGCTCGACACCGTCGGGGATCTCGACCGCAGCAAACGCGCCGTCCACCGTCGCAGCGGTGAGCACGACGAAGCTGTCGCCGGGAGCGGGGGTGTAGCCGTCGAGCAGGACGATCCGCAGCGTCCCGTCCAGCATGGCCGTGTCGCGTACCTGGATCTGGTCGTGCTCGTCTCCCGCCATCAAGCCGGCCAGTTCGGCTTCATAGACACCGGTGGCTTCCTGGGTGTAGTCCCCTTCGACGGCCAGCACGCCCGGAGAGGCGCCGGGCGCCACCGTTCCGGCGCCCCGGTAGTCGGCCTCGATTGCCCCGAATCCGGTCAGAATGCCTCCCTGGATGTCGACAACACCGGAGGCGAGGAGCATTCCGTCGATCTGGGTCACGCCGTCGGTCTGGACGTAGTCGCCATCCCGCTCGAGCCGGCTCCCTTCAGAAATCGTGACTTCTCCCGAGGTCGTGAACGGCCCGTCCTGCAGATCGATGCCGGCTTCGCTGGTCGCCTGGAGGATCCCCTGGTTGTCGAAGCCGCCATCATTCGGGTCGACGGCCAGCACGCGGCTCAGATCGGCGACGATCGTTCCCTGATTCGTGATCCTCAGCTGATCGCGGCCGAGATCGCCGGAGCCGTGGATCGTGTTGTCGACGTTGATCAGGTGTGCTCCGGCGTCTTCGCCCGTCACATATGCTCTGGAGTTGTCGTCGCCCATGTAGACCGTGCCTGCGCCCGAGAGCGGAACGGTGCCTAGAATGCGAATCGTCGAAGAAGACGTGAGCGACGGCTCCAGCCGGAACTCGCCAGCGTTGCCGATCTCGCCCGCGAGGATGACCTGGTGACCGGATCCGATCAGGATCGAGCCCTCGAAGTCGGCGTCGCGGACCATCGCCGCCGTGATCCCCCACTCCAGGAAGCGCACGACCCCGTCATTTGATCCACGGATCATCCCTCCGGTGATCTCGAGTCCGCCGCCGCTGTGCGCCGACCCGACCTGCACCTCCGAATCGGCCAGAGCTTGGATGACCCCGTCCGCATTGTCGATCACCGCGTCGGGGACGGTGTTCTGAAGCGTGAGGGTTGCCCCGTTCGAGGCTTGGAGGATCGCGGAGTTGTCGATGCCTTCCTCGTAGACGGTGACCGTCAGCTCCGTGACCACGTCACTTCCGTTGGCATCGATGATGCCGCCGTTCTCGTTGTGGACCGGGATCTGAACGAGTCCGGCGCCCTCGACCCGACCTCCCGCGTTGTGGAGCAAGGGATTGGCCCCGAATCCGGCGAGGATCGCAGATGCGACCGTGTCGCGGAAGTGGAGCACTCCGGTCGTGTCCACCCGGATCGTTCCCCAGGCGTTCAGCCGCCCCAAGGTGAGCTCTCCCTCGATGCTGGTCGTTCCGGTCGAGGTGACCTCGAGGGTGTTGCCCGGATCGATGACGAGATGGTCGAGCAGGTCGATCCCGAGGCCGGTGATCGTCGTCGGCATATCCAAGTGCACGATGGAGTTGAAGTTGCCGTTCCCGTCGATCGAGACGACGTACTCATCGACCCCGTTCTCGGGGACCTCCTCGGGGGTCCAGTTCTCGGCGATGCTCCAGACGCCGGTTCCGCCGTTCCAGCTGCTCTCGATGAGCGCTGCGCCGGCACGGTCCGGCGCCGTAACCGTCGCGACTAGTGCGATCAGAGCCGCGAAGGTCATGCAGATCATCTGGTTCCGTCTATCGGCCATGGCTCCTCCTCGGTCTTGGTCTTCGGTCGGTTCCTTGTGGAGCCGTTCCGGTGGGGAGGGGCCGATTTCTCATGGAAAGTGATCGGGAATCGGGGAGGTAAAGGAAGGACGGTCAAACGAGGTCCGGGTGGACCTCTTCAAGTTCGGTCTGCAGTTCCCGGATCCGCATCAAGACCCGGTGCTTGCCATTGTAGATCGTTTTCACATGCACCCCCATCACGTGCGCCGCCTCTGCCGGGGTCCTTCCCGCGACGACGACCAGCTCGAACGCGCGGAACGTCTCACTGGAGAATTCGCGACGCGCCCGGTCGATGCATTCCTCCAGGAGGAACCGTTCCCACGTACGGTGCCAGAGATCGGTCGCGGCATGGGGATCGGGCAGCGCCTCCTCCTCCAGGTCATCGATCCGGTCCCCTTCGATCGAACGGCGGGCCAACCGCTCGCGATGCCGCCGCACGTGGTTATAGGCGATCCCGAACAGCCAATTGCGCAATCGCCCCCGTTGCCGGTCGTAACGCCGTGCGCGGAATGCGTCGGCGAAAGAGACCAGCGTCTCCTGGGCGACCTCTTCGGCGTCGTCGGGAGGGATCCCGAGATTACGCGCGAATTGGAGGATCGGTCCACGGAACCGTTGGACGAAACGATTCCAGGCGGTGTCGTTTCGATAGTCGCGGAGGTCGCGCAAGAGCGTTGTCGTGGTGATCCACTCCATCAGGGACTCCCCTCAGTGGGTATTGAAGGGAATTTAGCTTATCGTAATGATAAGAAGCGATCAACCTGTCCGATGGTGAGATGGTCGCCCGGTGGACCGAGGGAGAACCGCATGGCCTGCCCCGATCTGGAACAGCTGGAGCGATTCCACGGCGGCGATCTGTCCGGGGAGGAACGCGAAACGCTGCGCCGCCATGTGGAGGGCTGTGCGGCTTGCCGGGCTACGCTCGAGGAGATCGAGGCGAACGATCGACTGTCCGCTCGCGTCCGGGCGATCGGCGCTCCACCCACGCGCATCGGATCGTTCCGGGTTCTCGAGGAACTCGGCCGCGGCGGAATGGGAGTCGTCTACCTCGCCGAGCAGGACCATCCCCGCCGGCTCGTCGCGCTGAAGGTCGTACATGGGACCCTCCTCTCCGAGGAGATTCGCGCGCGATTCGAACGCGAGGCGAACCTGCTCGGGACCCTCCGTCATCCGGGAATCGCAAGTATCTACGAGGCGGGAACGGCGGAGGTGGAGACGCCCGGAGGCGCGGTTCAGCGTGTGCCATATCTCGCAATGGAGCGGGTCGAGGGGATCGAGCTCGGCCGGTTCGTCCGGGAGCGCGATCCCGCGCCACGGGAACGGATCGAGTTGCTCGCCAGGATCTGCGATGCGGTCCACCACGCGCACGTCAATGGAATCATCCATCGCGACCTGAAGCCGAGCAACATCCTGATCGAAGAGGCGAGCGAGGAGAAGGCCGACCTCCACCCGCGAATCCTCGACTTCGGTGTTGCGCGTGCGATCGATCGAAAGGGCCGCGGCATGACCCTGCGGACGGAGGTCGGCCGGATCGTGGGGACCCTGCAGTTCATGAGCCCGGAGCAGGTCGCCGGGGATTCCACGCACGTCGACACCCGGTCCGACGTCTACGCGCTCGGTGTGCTCGGCTACTTCTTGCTTGCCGGCGAGATGCCGTACGACCTGCGTGACGCCGGGCTGGAGGAGTCGATCCGATCCATCCGGAGCGACCTTCCGCGCCCCCTGGGAGCGGTTGCCCCTCGTTACCGCGGCGACGTCGAGACGATCGTCGGCAAGTGCCTGGAGAAGGATCCGGCACGTCGCTACCAATCGGCCTCGGAAATCGCCGCAGATCTGCGTCGGCACCTCACCGACGAGCCGATCACTGCTCGCCCGCCCAGCACCACGTATCAGCTCCGCAAGCTCGTCTCGCGGCGTCGGGGAGCCTTCGCGGCCGTCGGAATCGTCGTCGCTTTGCTGGTCGTATTCGGGGTCGTCATGAGTGTTCTCTACCAGCGCGCCCGGACGGCGGAGCATCGGGCGACGGTTGAGGCGGAATCCGCCCGCGCGGTTTCCGATTATCTGAGCGGCCTCTTCGCCCAGTCCGATCCTCGAGAGACGCTGTCGGAAAACCCGTCCGCCCGAGAGATCCTCGATCGGGGTTCGGAGAGGATCCGCAGCGAGCTCGCCGATCAACCGGAGATTCAGGCGCGCCTCCTCCGGGAGATCGGCCGGGCGTATCGTGGACTGGGCGATTACGAGGCTGCGCTTCGATCCTGGGAGGAGGCGCTCCTGCTGGATGCAGGCCGGGAGGACGGGCCAAGCGTTGCGGTCGCCCGTGATCTGCGGTTGACCGGCACGGCGTACGATGACCTCGGCCTGCCCGACAGCGCGGAGAACCGATACCGGAGATCGCTGGCACTGTTGCGCGATATGGCCGGAGCCCATGCGGCGGAGCGGGCCGCCACGCTCTCCCACCTCGCGGGGTTCCTCCGCGAATGGGGCGACTTGGAGGAGGCGGCGGCGCTCGCCCGGGAAGCACTGGAGATCCAGGTCGACGCTCACGGGGAGGAGCATGTCGAGTCCGCCTTCGCCCTCAGTGCACTTGCCGGAATCGAGGCCGCCCAGGGGCATCTCGAGGCCGCCGACAGGCGCTATCGAGAGACGATCGGGATCTTGGAAACCACCTACGGAGAAGAGCATCCCGAGGTCGCCGTGGAGCTCGGCAACCTCGCTGCGTTGCAGATGGACCGGCGCCGCTACGCCGCCGCCGAGTCGCTCTTTCGGCGTGTCCTCGCGATCAAACAGAAGACGCTCGGAGAAGACCATCCCACGCTTGCCGTTTCACTGAACAACCTCTCTGCTGCCCTCTACATGCAAGGGCGGTATCCCGAGACCGAGGTGATGTTGCGACGGGCGATCGGGCTCAGCCGTCGCCAGTTCGGAGAGGAGCATCCATCGGTCATCGGACGGCTGAAGCGTCTGGGGCAGTTGCTCGACAAACAGGGGAAGCACACGGAGGCGGATAGCGTCCTTCGTCGCGTCCTGGTCGTTCGGCGCCGCCAGCTCCCGGAAGGGGACTGGCGGCTAGCGGAAACCGAAAGCGTGCACGGGGGAGTCCTCGTCGAGCTGGGTCGCTACGCCGAGGCGGAGCGGAAACTCCTGTCCGCTTACGAAGTGATCCGGGCGGCCCGCGGCGAGGGGGACCGCTTCACCGAGTCGGCCCGCGACCGGATCGTGACGCTCTACGAGAAGTGGGGTCGACCGGAGCGCGCGGCGGCCTACACCACGAGATTCAAGTAGACGTCCAGGTAGCCTCGCAGCTCGATCGGAATCCCCTTCCAGATCAGCACGAGGCGCCGTGCCGGCT
>WJJW01000333.1 GCA_014729455.1 Candidatus Eiseniibacteriota bacterium | reverse complement strand
GGTCGGCGCGTCACGACGGTCGCCCCATCGTGGAGGGCGAGGTTGTAGGCGATGCTCCGCGCGGTCGCTCCGAAGCCGAGCAGGACCAGCCCCCCCTCCGGGATCGAGATCGCGTTGGCCTTCATCCAGGACAGCAGCCCGCGCCCGTCGGTCGCGTGGCCGATCGCCTCGTTGCCGACGAAGCGGACGGTGTTGACGATCCCGGTGGCGACGACCTCGTCCTCACCGGGACGCACCAGGAGACCGACCCTCCGCTTGTACGGCGTCGTCACGTTCAGCCCGAGACCGCCCATCCGCGGGAAGATCTCGAGAAACGCGGGGAGATCCTCCTCGGCCAGCTCGAAGGGAAGATAGACCAGGTTCTCGTGGAGCCGCTGCAGGGCGTGGTTCTGGATTCTCGGAGAGAGGCTGTGTCCGATCGGGGCGCCGAGGAGCCCCAGCATGCGGGTCCGTCCGTCGAGGGTCACGTGCGCCTCCCTTCCGGCTCCCCCCGCGCGCGCTCGCGCGTTCGCAGCAGGAGGAGGAGTCCGAGGATCGCCAGCACGAGGGCGACGAGCTGGCTCTCCGTCTGGATCGCGCCGCCGAGCAGGTGCAGGCGATCGACCGGTTCGTAGTAGCGGCTGAAGTCGACCGCGTAACGGAGCGTCCCCTGGCCGAGCAGGTAGAGACCGAAGAGCCTCCCCGCGGTCGGGAGATGGCGCTCGATGCGCCACAGCAGGACGAAGAGCGCGATCATCCCGACCGAGAGGAAGAGCTGCGAGGGGTAGACCGCCGTGTCCCCGAGCGCCATCTCCGCGTACGAGTCGGGAGGGTAGTGGACCCCGATGGCCGCCTCGCACGCGCGCCCGAAGCAACACCCGTTCAGGAAGCAGCCGATCCGCGCGATCCCCTCCCCCAGCGCCAGGGCCGGGGCGATCGCGTCGGCGACCGGCCGGAACCCGATCCGATGCCGGCGAAGATAGAAGAAGCTGACGAGGATGGCGGCGATCAATCCACCGTAGAGCGTCAGCCCTCCCTCCCAGATCCGGAACAGCTGCAGCGGATCCTCGTACGAGGACGGGTGCGCCAGGACGAAGTGCAGGCGGGCGCCGATGATCGAGGAGATGAGGATCCAGCCGATCAGAGAGAGGATCCGCTCTTCCGGAATCCCCCTCCGTCGCGCCGCGCGGGTCGCCCAGAGGGATCCGACGACGAACGCGACCGCCAGGAGCACCCCGTAGATGTGCACCCGGAAGGGTCCGACTTCGAACAGCGTGCGAACCACCAGACCTCACCCTCCCGCCATGGAGCGTCGAACGGCTCATCCTCTCCGAGGTGGACCGGCCTGGCAAGCGCTTCCTTTCGCGGGCGCGCGTCGGGCGGTCCGTTCGGTTCAGTAGTCGAATCGGTGCGCGGAGACGTTCAGGAGCAGGCCGACCACGGCGAACATCGCGACCAGGAACGATCCTCCGTAGCTCAGGAAGGGCAGCGGGAGCCCGGTCACCGGAAGGAGCCCGACGGTCATCGCCAGGTTGACGCCGACGTGGTAGAGAAGCAGGCTGCCGAGGCCGCCGGCCAGCAGCCCCGCGAACGGGCTGCGGCATTGCACGACCAGACGGAAGGCGCGGAGGATCAACAGGAGGAAGAGGAGCAACGTCACCGACGTCCCGAGGAATCCGAGTTCCTCCCCGATCACCCCGAAGATGAAGTCGGTGTGCTGCTGCGGCAGGAACGCGAGCGCCTTCTGGGTCCCGGCCAGCGGACCTTTCCCCCAGATCCAGCCGCTCCCGATCGTGATCTTCGACTGGATGATCTGATAGCCGGCCCCGCCCGGATCCCCCTCCGGCTGCAAGAACGTCGTGATCCGGTCGCGCTGGTACGGCTCGAGCCGGTCCCAGACGACGGGGGCGCCGAGGAACAGGCCACCGTGCACGAGCAGGAAGAGCGCGAGGACCAGTCCGCTGACCCGACGGCGCCAGAGCACCGCCAGGGACGCGACGACGAAAAGGCCCCAGAGGATCGGTAGCGGCCGCAGCGCCAGACCGAGGAGCGGACTGGCGAGCACGAGGAGATGGACCATCGGCAGCCCCGCCCAGAGCAGGATCCCGATGCCGAGAGCCGGAATGGCGCCCGCCGTCCCGAGGTCGGGCTGACGGAGGATCAGGAGCAGCGGCAAGGCGATCAGACCGAGGGCGGCGAAGAGCGTGCGGATCTGATCGGGGGAGCGCCGTTTGCGTGCGAGGTAGTTGGCGAGGGCGATGATCGTTCCGATCTTCGCGATCTCCGCGGGCTGCAGCCGGACCGGTCCGAACACGAGCCAGCGCCGGGCGCCGTACGCCTCCATCCCGACGAGCAGCACCAGGAGCAGGATCAGCAGGCAGCCTCCGTAGATCGGCCAGGCGAGATCCTCCAGCGTGCGCAGCGGAATCGCCATCATCACGAGCATCGCCCCGAGGGCGACCGGAAGGGCGAGGAGATGGCGCAGGAACAGGTCTTCGCGCGGACTGTCGGGAAACTGCGTCGCGCTGTAGACCGCGTAGAGGCCGATCAAGACGAGGGCGAAGGCGGCCAGGGCGATCCCCCAGTCGAAGCGGCGCAGGTAGGCGCGATAGGGACCGGGCGCCCTCATCCTCCCCCCCCCGCGGACGCCGACGTCGGGCCCGGCGCAAGGGCGGCTTCGAGAACCCGCTGCGCCACGGGGGCCGCGATCGCCCCGCCGTGCCCGCTGCGCTCGAGGACGACGACGACGAGGATCTCCGGGGCCTCGGCGGGGGCGTAGCCGAAGAAGAGCGCGTGATCGTCCCCGTGCGGGTTCTGCGCCGTCCCCGTCTTCCCCGCGACGCGGATCGACCCTACCCGGGCGCGCTTGCCGGTTCCGCGGAGATCCATGACGACCCCTTCGAGCGCGTCGCGGACCACGCGCAGATGCGCGTCCGAGGCGGGAACCCGGCCGATCGTCACCGGTTCGTCCGAGAGGACCGGGACGGTGCGCGCGTCGCGTCCGAGCACGCCGCGGACGACCCGCGGAACGTGAAGGGATCCGTCGGTGGCGATCGCGGCCATGCTCCGCGCGAGCGCCAGGGGCGTCAGCAGCAGATCCCCCTGCCCGATGGAGAGATTCAGCGCCGCCCCGGGCACCGGACGGGCTCCCCGTTCCCGGAGGTACCACTCCACGGTGGGGATCAGGCTCGTCCGTTCCTGCGGGAGATCGATCCGGGTCGGCGCCCCCAGGCTGCAGGCACCGGCGTAGTCCATCATCCTCTCGGTGCCGAGCAGCATGCCGAGCTGGTAGAAGTAGACGTCGCAGGACTGAACGATCGCCGCCCGCAGCGCCAGGGATCCGTGCCCCTGCCTCTTCCAGCAGCGGAACCTCCGGTTTCCGAACGGGAGATAACCGATGCAGGAGCGTGGCATCGGCCGGGTCGGATCGATCCCGCCGATCTCGAGACCGGCGAGCGCGGTGATCGTCTTGAACGTCGACCCGGGAGGGTACGACGACTGGATCGCCCGATTCAGAAGCGGGAAGCCGGCGCCGGAGAGACGCCTCCATTGCTCCGCGCTCAGGCCCCGTACGAACCGGTTCGGATCGAACGTCGGACGGCTCGCCATCGCGAGGATCTCCCCGTTGCGCGGATCGAGCGCGACGAGCGCCCCCGGCCGGGGGCCCGGCGGCTCGGCGAGATCCGGCTCGAGCCAGCTGGGGACCGAGTCGAGCGCCTGCTCCGCGGCGCGCTGGAGATCGAGGTCGATCGTCAGGAGCAGGTCGTTCCCGCGGATCGCGGGGGTCGAGGGGAGCTCGCCGAAGAGATTCGTCCGCCGGCCGAGCGCGTCGATCCCGACGGTCTCGATCCCGTCGATCCCGCGGAGCTCCTCCTCGTAGGCCGCCTCCACGCCCGTCCGCCCGATCAGGTCCTTGCGCCGGTACGGGCGCTCTCCGATCCCGCGCGCGATCTCCTCCTCCGACACCTCCCCGACGTAGCCGATCAGATGCGCGGCGAGGCTGCCGTGCGGATACCGCCTGGCCGGCTCGGCTCGGACC
>WJJW01000332.1 GCA_014729455.1 Candidatus Eiseniibacteriota bacterium | reverse complement strand
GCGCCGGACCGGGCGCGCGCGTCGCCCCGGCGCGCGCGAAGGCCCCCGGTTTCCCGGGGGCCCCTTCGAGCTGCGCGTCGATCCCGAGTCGCTCCGGCGTCAGGAGACGACCTTCGCGCTCTTGATCACGACCGGCTCGGCCGGGACGTCCCCGTGCGGCCCCTTCGTGGTCGTCTTCACCTTGGCGATCTCGTCGACCGTGTCCATCCCCTCGATGACCTTGCCGAAGACCGCATAGCCGTTTCCGTCCGGCTTCGGGTAATCGAGGTTCGGGTTGTCCTTGTGGTTGATGAAGAACTGGCTGGTCGCGGAGTTCGGGTTCGCGGTCCGCGCCATCGCGATGCTCCCGCGAACGTTCTTCAGTCCGCTCTGCGACTCCAGGGGGATCGGGTCGCCGGTCTGCTTCTGGTCCATGTCCGGCGTGAAGCCGCCGCCCTGGATCATGAAGTTCTTGATCACCCGGTGGAAGATCGTTCCGTCGTAGAAGCCATCCTCGACGTAGCCGAGGAAGTTCTCCACCGTCTTCGGCGCCTTCTCCGGGTACAGCTCCAGCTTGATGTTCCCCATCGACGTTTCCATCAAGACCACGGGATTCGCATCCTCCTTCGTCTCGCTCTGCACCGCCGGCTCGGACTGGGCCGCTTCCTCGCTCGCCAGAGCCGTCCCGGACAGCAGGGCGCCGCACAGGCCGGCCAGCAGGATCCTCATGAACATATGTGTCAACCCTCCTCGTGTCGGTTCCTCGGCCCGATGGTTCGAGCCGGCTTCGATCGCACGCTCCTCGCTGCGGCCACCTTATCAGACCCTCCCGGGGCGGGCAATCCGACCGTCTCCCCCGCCCGGCGCCGGTGTTACGATGGCGTCGATGAGCACGCGGCGGAAGAAGACGGCACGGGGCGCCCTCGCGGTCGCCGTCGCGTTGTTCCTCCTCGCCTCCTGCGCGGAAGACGAGCCGTTCGTTCCCCAGGAGACGCCGATCGACGCCGACCAGGAGATCCAGGAAGGATGGGCGCTCTTTCGAGAGCTGGATCCCCGCGCCGCCCTGATCCCGTTCGGTCGCGTCGCCGATCGATTCCCCGCCGATCCGCGGGGCCACGTCGGCCTCGGATGGTGCCGCATCGAGCTGGACAGCATCCGGACCGCGCTCGAGGACCTCCGGACCGCCGCCCTCCTCGGCGATGAACCGGACGGACACGCCGGCCTCGCGGTGGCCGCCTCCGCGCTCGGCCTCGACTCCCTGGCCGTCGCGGCCGCCACGCGGATCGAGGATCCCGGATACCGTTTCACCGGCGACCCGGACTTCGGCTACCCGGACCTCCTCTACATCCGCGCCCTGGGACTCTTCCACCTCGGTCGCTACGAGGAGTGCTACGCGGCCCTCCGGACGCTCGACCCGGCGATCACGATCGACCTCGAGGCGTACGACTTCCGCGAGCGGCTCTTCCGCGCCCTCGAGTCGCTGCGAGGGATCGTGTGAGCGGCAGGTCGGTTCTCGCGCTCGCGGCATGGATCGTGATCCTCTCGAGCGCCGGCCCGGCGACCGGGGCGTCGAGCTGGACGCTCTCCGTTGCCCCGGACGGATCGGGCCGATGGGTGGAGAGCTACGGAACCTCCGTCTGGATCCTGGGCCGATTCGGCGACGCGAACGTCTGGCGCAGCGACGACGGCGGCTTCGAGGGGAGAGCGCGCGCTCCCGGGCTCCCGTTTCCCGCGGACAGCGTCGGCGCCTTCTCCATCGGGCGGACCGGCGGGTTCGTCCTGGATCGATCGGGTGGGATCTGGGCGAGCCCGACCGGAGCCTACTGGGAGCGCTATCCCGGCCCTCCCGACAGCGCCGGCGCTCCGACCTGCCTCCGGGTCGCCGGCAACGACCTCTGGCTGGGAACCGAAAGCGGCTGGATCCTCTCCTCTCCGACGAGCGACGATGCGTGGCGGGTGGCCGCCACCGACGCCGGCGACACGGTGCGGGAGGTCTACGCGCGCGAGCCGGACGGGTTCATCGTCCGCCTCGACGACGGCCGGATCCTCACCCATGACTCCCTCTGGACCGCCGCCCCGTTTTCGGCGCGCGTCTTCGCGCTGCATTCCGAGACCGGAGTCGGATACGCGCTCGAACGCGGGACCCGACTGCTCTGGCGGACCGAGGACGCCGGGATCACCTGGTCGATCCACAGCGACGCGCTCGCGGCGGAGGACCTCGCCGGGCGAGCGGCCGGCGCCCGGATGCTCCGCTTCGACCCCCGCGGTCCGTTCCTGATCCCCAGCGGCGACGCGCTCCTGGCCAGCGACGACGACGGCCGGAGCTTCTTCGTCGCCGCCGACGGAACCGGGATGTTCCTGGACGCGTCGATCGACGCGCTCGGCGGGGTCCTCGCCGTCGGCGCGCGGATCCACCGGAGCACCGATCGCGCCCACACGATGAAGCTCCTCTCCGGCGGCCGGTTCGGGAGGGTCGCGTTCGGGAACCGGCGGACCTTCTGGGCGCTCGACGCGGGATTGCTGTTGAGCATCGACCGGGGGGAAGAGTGGCTGCGGCAGCCGCTCCCGCGCGACCCGGCGGGGCTGCGGCGGATCGCGGCCCGCGGAGACTATGAAATCCGTCTCCACTTCGACGACGGCGTCGTCTCGGAAGCGTTCGCGAGCGACGACCGCGGCGCGACCTACCGTCCGATCGACGCGGACGGACGGCTGCGCGGCACGGTCGACTGGCGGTTCCTCGAGAACGGCTCGGCGTGGGCGATCACCGACTCGACGGTCCTGCGAAGCGCGGACGAGGGGACGACCTGGTCGGTGGCCGGGACCTTCGCCGCTCCGCTGGAAGCGCTGGCGGCCTTCGACTCCGCGACCGCCGCGGTCGCCGGCGCCGACCGGATCCACCTCACGCGGAGCGGTGGACGGGGCTGGTCCTCCGGGACGCTCCCGCCCGGC
>WJJW01000331.1 GCA_014729455.1 Candidatus Eiseniibacteriota bacterium | reverse complement strand
CCCAGATGCTCGAGTCGATGATCGACCACCCCCGGCCCACGCGCGCGGAGGTCTCCGACGCGTCGAACGCGATCCTGGACGGTAGCGATGCCCTGATGCTCAGCGGGGAGACGGCGATCGGCCGGCATCCCGTCGCGGCGGTCCGGATGCTCGATTCCATCTCGATGCGAACCGAAGAGATCATCGGCGCCGACCGCGGGCTGGCCCGCCGGCCGTTCCTCGACGAGATCCCCGACGCCGTCGCGCACGCGGCGTGCGTGCTCGCGCACGAGGTGGAGGCGGGGGCGGTCGTCTGCTGTACGCGCGGAGGGATGACGGCGCGGCTCGTCTCCCGCTACCGGCCGAGCCAGCCGGTCTACGCGGTCAGTCCGAATGAGGAGATCGTGCGCCGCCTCGCGATCGTCTGGGGGGTGCGGGCGCTCGCGATGGAGGATCAGCCGACCGACGAACGGCTCTTCCAGGCCGCGCTGGATCGGTGCCGGAACGCCGGGCTCGTCCGCCCGGGCGAGCGGATCGTCGTCATCTCCGGCTCGGTAGAAGGAGGACTCGAGGGCCGGACCAACCGGATCCGCGTCGAGATCGCCTGAAGCGGATCAGGCCGCGCGCTCCAGCCTCCCGAGGATCGAGTCGACCGTGCGCAGCGGAATGACGAGGTGGACCCTCTCCCGATCGGAATCCACGTCGATGACGAGTCGCCCGCTCTGCTTCCGGACCAGGACCTGCTCGTCGCGGCCGGCGACCTCGACGAGAACGAAATCGGGCACGTCTTCCAGCTCCCGCCACAGCGCGCGGACGGCGGGGCGGACCCGGTCGTATTCCGCCCCCATCTCGGCGCGCGCCTCTTCGAAGCACCGGTTTGGCACGAGGCGGACCGCGGCGTGCACCAGGACCGCGGGGACCTTGATGCTGACGTCGCTGCCCCCCTCCTCCCGGACCTGGACGACGAGCATGCCGGCGTCGAAGACGGTAGCGCCGATCGCTCCGATGGTGACGGCGCTGATCAGGAGGAAGCCTCCGGCGATCAGGACGATTCTCTTCGTGTCCGGGGACATCGGTTCACCCCTTCCTCAGTCGGCCTCGTTCTTGTCGTCGATCCAGATCCGGACCGATTCCCGGTCGCTCTCGACCGTGACGAGATCTCCGTGCGCCTTCTCCCCGAGCACGCCGATCGCCGCGGCGATGTCGAGCTCGTTCTCCTGACCGGAGATCAATGCGTCGAGAACCTCCATGCGAACGCGGATCCGGACCTTCTCGTCGTCTTCGTCGACGTCGATCGAGAGGAGGTTCCCCTGCTTGCGGATCTTCACGTTCTCGCCGGCTCCCTCGACCGTGATGTACTCCCCGTCCTCGGCGTCGCGGACGGCGGCGAGGATCCCGCGCACGTCGACCTCGTCGAAGTCGGTGTGATCGAAACGGACCTTCCCGCGGTGGAACTCGTCCGCCTCGACGAGGGGGAGGATCTCGGAGACCAGCTCGAGCGGGAGGTTGACCCGGACGCGCTCGCCGTCCTCGCCTCCCTCGTCGACTCGGATGTGGAGCCATTTGCCATCGGCCCAGGCCAGCGAGACGCCCAGCAGCAGGGCGAGACCGGCTGCGCATACCGAACGGATCATGGTGTCACCTCCATATCTTCTTCCCCTGCAAGGGGGTTGGGCCGCGGCCAGATGCGGCCGACGAAAGACCATACGGATCGGAGGGTCCCGGGGTTCCCCCGGCTGCTAAGATTCCCGTAAGCAACCGGGGCGCTTCCGCCGTCCTTCTCGGCGAGTCGGGGGAATGGCGGGGTGAGCCATGCGAGACGGTCCGACCGACCCCGAAAGCCCGCATCGAGCCATCGGGGTAGACCGAGCGCCCTGGGAAGCGATCTACGAAGAGACCTGCGATCGTCTGTTCTCCTTGCTGCTCTACCAGATCGGGGATCGCGAAGAGGCGCTCGACCTGCTCCAGGAGACCTACCTCCAGGCGTTTCGGAGGCTCGATTCGTATCGTGGCGACGCGCCGTTCGAGGCGTGGCTTCGTGCGATCGCGATCCGCAAGGCGATCGACTGGAAGCGGACGGTCCTCCGCCGTCTGAAGCGAACCGATCCGTTCGACGAGCGGACCCCCGTCTCCCCGACAAGACCCCCGGAACCGTCCTCGTCCCGAGCCCGCCTCCACCGTTCGCTCCAGCGGTTGACCGGCCACCAGCGCGCAGTGCTCCTGCTGCGGGAATGGGACGGCTGGAGCTTCCGGGAGATCGCCGGGAGTCTCGGTTGCAAGGAGAGCACGGTGCGCGTCCACCATGCCCGTGCCCGTGCGCGGATGAGACGGTTCCTCAACGGAGGTGGTGATCCCGAATCCCGCGGAGACCGAGAAGGACGGCCACGATGAAGGAGAGGTTCGAATCGGAACGAGAGCCGCTCACCGAACGGGAGCGGAGGAAGGTGTGCGGGCGCATCGGCGATGCGTTGGACCGTCCGGGGCGTCGGTCGAACCGGAGTTGGATTCTCGCGCTCGCCGGCGGCGCGGTCGCGTTGCTCGCGGTCGGGATTCTCCTTCGAGCGGACCGACCCGCGGACCGCGTGGAGCCGATCGTGCCGTTCGAAGTGGAGGCCGGTCCTCGGGAACCGGCGACACCCACGACCGATCCGTCGGCCCCGGGCGTGATTGCGGTCGAGTCGACTGCGGCGGCGGCCGACCCCGAGACCACGCGCGCGGAGCCTCCCCCGTCGCCTCCGCCGCGGCGATGCGGGACGATCCGCGGCACGGTCCGCGACGAGCAAGGAGACCCTGTTCCGTACGCGAGCGTTGTGGTCCAGGGAACACCGGTCGGCGCGATGACCGACACGACCGGTTCCTACGAGATCCGCGACTTGTCGCCCCGCTCGTACGATCTCACGATCTCGGTCATCGGCTACGGCGGAGAGACGGCGCGGAACGTGTCGGTCGGGCCCGGGGAGGAGATCGAACGGGACTTCACGCTCCAGCGAGAAACAGTGGACGTCGTGGATCTCGTCGAGATCACCGCAGCCCGGGCGGTGATCCAACTGGATCGGGTGGAAAAATGCTCCGAGATGGGCAGCAGTCTCAAGGGCGGGGTCGTCGCCCAGGGAGGGAGGGTCCATTCCCGGGGCGGACGGAGCATCCCGGTCTTCCCCACCACCGGCGGGTCGACCCTCCCCAACGACGAGGTCTACGACTCGATGTTCTTCGAGCACTACGGAGTCAATCCGTTCATCGCCGCCGAGGAGGACTCGCTCTCGACCTTCGCCACGGACGTGGACGCCGGCTCGTACACCGTCATGAGGCGATACGTCGAACAGGGGCATCTCCCGCCCAAGGAAGCGGTGCGGGTCGAAGAGTTCGTCAACTACTTCGACCAGGGGTATCCCGAGGAGGTCGACGGAGATTTCAGACTCTGGATCGAGGGAGCCCTGTCCCCGTTCGGTCCCGGGTATTTCCTGCTCCGGATCGGGATCAAGGCCCGGAGCATTCCGGACGGGGAGCGGGACCCCGTCGATCTCATCCTGGTGATCGACACCTCCGGATCGATGCAGCGGGAGAACCGGCTCGAGCTGGTCAAGCGGGCGCTCCGGCTGCTCCTGGACCGCCTCGGTCCGGAGGATCGGATCGGGATCGTCGAGTACGGCTCCACCGGCCGGGTGGCCCTCGATCCGATCCCCGCCGATGACCGGGATCGGATCGAATCGACGCTCCGGAGGCTCCAGCCGGAGGGCAGCACGAACGCGGAGCAGGGGCTGCGGGTCGGCTTCGAGATGGCGCGGTCGCACCGTCGGCCGGGAGCCACCTCGAGGATCCTGCTCTGCTCCGACGGCGTGGCGAACGTGGGGCGAACCGGTCCCGGATCGATCCTGGAGGAGGTCCGCCGGGAAGCGGACCAGGGAATCCGGATGACGACGATCGGTTTCGGGATGGGCAACTACAACGACGTCTTGATGGAGCAGCTCGCCGACCGCGGAGACGGAGCCTACTACTACGTGGACGACCTCCGCGAGGCGGAGCGGGTGTTCGTCGGGCAGCTCACCGGAACGTTGCAGACGATCGCGAGCGACGCCAAGGTCCAGGTCGCATTCGATCCGCGACGGGTCGTGCGGTATCGGCTGCTCGGATTCGAGAATCGCGACGTCGCGGACCGCGACTTCCGCAACGATCGGGTCGACGCGGGGGAGATCGGGGCCGGACACACCGTGACGGCTCTCTACGAGGTCAAGCTCGCCGAAGGGATCGAGGAGGGGAGAATCGCGACCGTGCGCCTCCGTTTCACCGAGCCGCTCGGCGAGGCCGGCGGGCCGCCTCGGGTGAGGGAGATCGCTCAGTCCTTCGACGCCGGCGAGCTGAAAGGACGAATCGAGGAGACCTCTCCCCGGTTCCGGCTCGACGCCGCCGTGGCCGAGTTTGCGGAGATCCTGCGTCGCAGCTACTGGGCGAAGGAGAGCCGGATCGTCGACGTGCTCCCGCTCGCGCGGGCCGCCGTCGCGGAGATGCCCGGGGATTCGGCGGCAGTCGAGTTCGTCCGGCTGGCGGAGACGGCGGCCGACCTTTCCGACACGCTCGCCCCGGAGGAGCGCGAGGAGATCCACGGACCGCAGATCACGGAGCCGGGGAAGCGGTAGGCGCCCCAGCGCGGGCGAGACGGACTCCGGGGCCCGCGCCCGCTTTCATCGTCGGGAGCTACTCGGTGTCCCGGTCCTGCTGACCGGCAGATCGACCGATTCCTGGAGTCGGACCACCAGCCTCTGGCCCGGGTCGAGCCGGATCTCGTCATCCGTCGTCGTCACGAAGATCGCCGCCCTGGTGGTCGTGCCGATCACGCGCTCGGCTGAAGGCCGCGACGAGGCGAACCGGTTCCCGCCTGCGGTCGCCTGCGCGTAGCCGTCGCCGATGGCACGCCGAGCGTCGTTGTAGACCCTGGATCGCGCGATCAGCTCGAGCGCTTCGGTCTCCACCTCGTGCCGTGCGCCGTCCGGGGTCTCGATCTCCTCGAAGAGCAGGGTCATTCCGGCCCGGCCCTCCGGGCGATCCGCTCCTCGAATGTGCACCAAGGTCCCGCGCATCAGGCTCCCGCGCGGCGGGACGAGATGCCCCTCGACGCGGACCGATTGGGAGATCCGTCCCAGGATCGGATCGCCCGGACGGTTCGTCGCGGTGTCGAGACCGTTTCGGAGCGCGACGACGAAGGACTGCCCCTGCGGAACAGTCACTCGATTCTCTCCTTCGGAAAACAGCTCGCAACCCGTCAGTCCGAGGATCGTCCCGAGGACGATCCCGTGGAGCCAGAGGATCAGCAGGTTCGTGCGCCGTTTCATTTCGTTTGCCTCCTTCCGGACGGATTCGTCGGGAAGACTCCATGATGCAAGGCGGGTGCCATGTGCGGACGGGCGCGGCAAGCGAAGGCCCTACACGGAGTCACGAGGGATCTACGAGGCGGGCGGAGACGGGATCCAGGGACGCCGGGATGTAGGAGTTCCACGTCACGGTTGTACGACTTACATGGCTGGAGCATCCCGGTCCCTGGCAGGACCCACCGACCGGACCGCCAAACGACTGGCGGGTCGGTGGTTTCGGGAATCGTCGGATCCCGACCGCATCGGCACGGATCGTGAACTACTGGAGGGGGAGAAGACGAGAAAGGACCGACGCACACAGGAGGTGCTCCATGCGAAGACAACGACCTTTAAGCGGAGGGGGAACGAGTCCGAGCCAGCGGGGAACGCTGCTGTCGATCGCGATCGGCGTGGCAATGCTATTGGCGGTGCCGATGCCAGCAGACTCGGCGGGGAACTACGGGCCGCACCTCGCCTACATGAAGGCCAGCGATGCCGAGGACGGGAACTTCCTCGTCGGCGGGCATCTCGAACTGCGGCCCGCCCCGATCTTCGGGATCCAGGGCGCGATCGATTACCGCTCGACCGAGGAGTTCACCGTGGGCGCGGGTAACGAGGATCACGGGCTCGAAATCCGGAGCGTTCCGATCACGGTCTCCGGGAAGCTCTATGTCCCGACGGAGCAGTCGTTTCAGCCTTACGCGCTCGCGGGCGCGGGATGGTACCGGGTGATCTACGACTACTCGGAACCTTTCGAGGCGATTTTCGGGATCGAGGACGAAACGGTCACGACCTTCGGATGGCATTTCGGACTGGGAGCGAACGTGCGGATGTCCGAAATAGTCTCGCTCTTCGGCGAGGCGCGCTATGCCTTCGTCGATCCCGGGAAGGATCTCGACGAGGACGTCCGCGACGAGATCGGCGAGTTCGACTACGACACGATGACCCTCGGCGCCGGTCTGAACATCCACTTCTAGATCGTCAACAGGCACCGGGATCATCCGAATCCCGGGGAGGAGGTGTTCGATGAGACGCATGCAGATTCTCGCCTGGATCGGGGCGCTCGGGCTCGGCTTCGTCGCCCTCGGCGGTTGCGCCACGAAGGGATTCGTCAAAGAGAACGTGGCCGAAGTCCGCGAGAGAGTGAACCGGATGGAGTCGCGGATCGATGAGAACGAGGAATCGGCGCAGACCGCCCTCGATCGGACCGCGTCCCTGGAAGGGGATGTGAACCGGATCCGTTCCTTCATGGAAGGACGGACCGGCTACGAGCAGGTCGCGCAGTACGAGGTCCACTTCGGGTTCGATCGCGCGCGACTGAACGATGAGGCGAAGGCCACTCTCGATCGCGTCGCCCGGGAGGCGTCTGAGAACCCCCAATGGGTGGTGGAGCTCTACGGATTTGCAGATCCCCGTGGGTCCGCGGATTACAACACCGCCCTGGCCCAGCGCCGGGTCGACACGGTGGAGCGGTATCTCGTCGATCGGAAGATGGGTCCGCTGCAGAGGATCCGCACGATCAGCTTCGGCGAGGAGATCCCGCCCGCGTATGCCGATGAACAGGCCGACCACGCCGAGCAGCGCCGGGTCACGATCGTCACGCTCCAGAGGAAGCCGGCCGAGGAGCGCGGCGAGATGACCCAGAACTAGAGGTGGCTCAGCCGCAGCGGAGTTCCTCGGCGAGGATCCGAGCCTTGGAGGAGAGCCGCGCCGCCCTCCGGAGATCTCCGGCGGCGCGGGCCTTCTTCGCGTCGGCGAGAAGCTGGCGCAGGACGGCGATCGTCTCCGTGTTGCCGGCGAGGTCACCGCGTTCCGCGACGGTCCGTAGGCAATCGGCGCCGATCCGCAGGTCGCGCTCGATCTGCTCGCTCAGCCGCGCCCGCTCCTCCGGGGGGATCGTGATCCGGATCGCCGGAGGGCGGGCGTCCGGATCCGGATCGTCCGTGGCGACCGCGGTCGTGTCGTCGTCGGCCGTTCCGGTTGTCGTCTCCGCGTCGGGGGCGGTCGCGTCGCCGCCTCCCAGGCCGGGGATCCATCCGCAGCCGCAGAGGAGAATCGCCGCGGCGAAGGCGACCGCGATCCGCGATCTTGCGTTCCGCATCACGGCGACCACGGCAGCTCCAGGACCACGACGGTCCCGCGGCCCTCTTCGGATTCGATCGTCGCCCGTCCCCCCTGCATCTCGATCGACTGGCGGACCAGCGCGAGACCGACTCCGCTTCCGTCTTTGCGCGTCGTGAAGAACGGGTCGAAGATCTTCTCTCGCAGCTCGGGAGGGATCCCCGGTCCGTCATCCTCCACGGTGATCCGCAGCCATCCCTCCGCGCGCGCCGACCGGATCCGGATCACGCCGCCCTCCGATCCGGCGAGCGCCTGGAGGGAATTGCGAACGACGTTCATCATCGCTTGCCGGAGCATGTCGGGATCGACCTGCGTCTGGGGCAGAGCGGGATGGAGGGCGAGCTCGATCCGCACGCCGGCCATCCCGGCTTCGGTCCGGAGCTCCCGTGCGATCTCGTGGAGCACGTCGTTCGGTTGGATCGTGCGCGGCGTCGGGGGTCGCAACCGAGCGATCTTGAGGAAGCCGCGGACCGCGTCGTCGATGCTCTCGATCCCCTGCGCGGCCTTTTCCGCGTGACGTCGGACTCGATCCGGCTCGTCGATCCTTCCCTCGCGGAGAGAGTTCAGGTTCAGCTCGATCGCCTGGAACTGGTT